>JBEOKA010000352.1:0-11721 GCA_040275325.1 Myxococcaceae bacterium
GGGTTGGCGCGCTCCTGCCCCGGCGCTTGAGGCGCCGCCGGCGCCTCGAGCGCCTCCGCCGCCGGCCGCGCAGCGCCAGGCTCCGCCCTCTCCCTCCGACTGGGCCGCCGCACGACCGACTGCACCCGAGCCCATCGTCGACGCTCCGACGATTCCCGTTCAGCCCGTGAAGCTCACGGCCGCGAACCCGATGCAGGGCGCCACCGCGCCGTCGGGCCACACCCACCGCGCCTCGTACGCGCCGGCCCACGTTCCGCTCCCGACGCCAGCTCCGGCCCTCGACGCCGACATGGAGTTCTCCACGACGCCCAACCGCCCCGCCGTTCCGCGCGCGGCCGTGCAGCCCGCGTTCTCCGAGTTGCCGCAGTCGATGCCGAGCCACCTCGTGGTGACGCAGCCGGGCATGCCCGGGCCCTACGCGGCAGGCCGCCGCGACACGCCCATCGTCTCGACGAAGGAGGAAGTCGATGCGCCGCCGCCTCCCGTCGGCCCGACCCGCGTGCTCGAGCAGCACCAGGCCGCGCCGCCGAACGTCACGCCCAACTTTGGTGAAGTGCCGGCCTTCGAAGCACCGGCGAGCGAGCCCGCCGAGTCCGAAGAAGAGGCTGTGCAGGGCGACGTGCTCGCGTCACCGGCGTCGCTCTGGCGCCGCACCTTCGCGTGGGTGTTCGACGTCATCGTCATCGCGCTCGTCGTGGGCGGCTTCTTCGCCGCTGCGCTCGCCGTCATCGGCAAGCCGAGCCCCGCGCTGCTGCTCAAAGTCGCGCTGCCCGGCCTCGGCGTCGTCGGCTTCGTCGCCTTCGTGTACACGACGCTCTTCGCCTTCCTCTGGAGAGGCCGTACCCCTGGCCGCCGGCTGCTGGGCATTCACCTCGTCGACGCCTCGGGCCACGCGCCCCACGCCGGCCGGGCGCTCGTTCGCGCGGCGCTCTCGCTGGCCAGCTTCACCCTCTTCCTCTCTGGCTTCTGGCTCGCGCTCTTCGACCGCCGCGGCCAGACGCTGCACGACAAGCTCACGTCGACGTTCGTGGTGCGATTGAAGGCCGCGGTTTGACCCGGTCGAGCTAGAACGACCCTGCACTCATGGCCCAACGCCTCGCCCAGCACCTGATGGCGAAAGGCCTCGTCTCGGGCCGCCTCGTCGACGAAGCGCTCAAGCGCGCCGAGAAGTCGAAGGTCGGGCTCGACACGTCGCTGCTCTCGCTCAACGCCATCTCCGAGACGGGCGTGCTGCAGGCCATCAGCGACGTCAGCGGCATTCGCCTGGTGAACCTCGCCGACTTCGAGCCCAATACCGAGGCGGGCCCGTTGATGCCGTACAAGATGTCGAAGCAGCTGGGCGTGGTGCCGCTCTCGCTCGACGGCCAGACGCTGCACGTCGCGTGCGCGTACCCGGTGCCCACCTCGCAGCTCAAAGACGTCGGCTTTCTGCTGGGGCGAAAGCTCGAGCTGTGGGTCGCCATCGAAGCGCGCGTGCGTGACTGGCAGGCCGTCATCTATGGCCAGCCGCTCGAGCCGTTGGTGGCGCGCGTGCTCAAGCAGCTCGACCCGTCGCGGCCCGAGCCTCCCCGTCCCTCGCCCGAGCCGGCGCCGTCGAAGAGCGCGCCCTCGAAGCCACCCGTGCCCGACGTCGACGAGAACCCGCTCATCGGCGGCGAGACAGACTCGTTGTCGGTCGAGGTGGTGGAGCGCAGCCTCGACGGCATCGAAGACGTGCCGCTGCTGCTGACGGGGCCGAAGAAGAAGAAGAAGAAGATCGAGGTCGTCGACGAGCCGAGCGTCGTGGTGGCGAGCGACGCGGTGCCGCTGGGTGAAGGTGAAGAGCACCACACCACCGTCATCGACCCGACCGCGTACTCCCGGTTCGCGCGTGGCGGCGACGACTCGGGCGCGCAGGCGGTGCCGCTCGACGAGCACGACTCGACGCGCGTGCTCGACCTGAAGGGCTACGCGAACTTCGCGAAGCAGCTCTCGACGACCGACGGCGCGCAGCACGCCATGGTGTTCCCCGGAGGTGTGCTGCCGCCGCGCACGTCTTCGCCGCCTCCGCCGCCGCCTTCGATGCCGCCGGTGGGGCCCGCGTGGGTGCAGCCTGCGTCAGCCGCGCGTCCACCTCCCGAGCGCGTGCAGCCGCCCGAGTCGCGCCGTGGCGCGGGCGCCTTCGTGCAGCCCGCCGCGAAGTCAGCGACGAAGAAGCCCGCGCCGGTGCCGATGCCGCCGACGGCCGAGCACCCACCCGAGGCGCGCCCGACGCCGCCAGAGCCCGAGCCGCTCGGCGCCACCGTCGCCGCAGACGAGACCGACTTCTCCGACGTGAACGCGATGCTCGAGGCGCCCGAAGCGCCGCCGCCCACCGTTCCGCCCGAGCCGCCGCCTGCGCTGCCGAAGCCCACGCGCCCACCGCCGTCCTTCACTGGCGCGATGGCCGTGCCTCCACCGGTTGCGCCGCGCGCCTCGACGCCTCGCGGTTCGACGGGCGTGGTGCCGTTGACGGAGCCGTACAGTCAGGTCGCTCCGCCCGCCGCGCCCGCGCCGCTCCCCGAGGTGCCCGCGCAGGAGTCGTGGCAGGTGCCGCCGCCCGGTGCTTCTCCCGCGTGGCCGCAGTCGTCGGCCGTCATCGCCGCGCAGCAGCCCGTGTACCCCGCGCCTCCAGGCCTCGCGCCGTCGAGCGCCACGGAGTGGACGCTGGCGCAGGCCCGACAGTCGCTGAAGGAGAACACCACCGACCGCGACGCGCTCATCAACGTGGTGCTCGAGTACGGCCGGCGCGCGTTCGACTTCGTGTCGGCGTTCGCGGTCGTGCGCGGCGCAGCGGTGGGCTGGGACTCGCGTGGTGGTGACGCCGAGGCCGTTCGTCAGCTGGCCGTGCCGCTCGACGCCGCGAGCGTGTTCCGCACGGTGGCCCTCACGCGTGGCAGCTACGTCGGCCCGCTGCCGCCCGACGCGCTGACCCAGCACTACCTCGCGCTGCTGGGCCGCGCGCCGCGCACCGTCTTCGTGTGGCCCGTCGAGGTGCAGTCACGGCTGGTGGCGATGCTGTACGGCGACTGCGGCTCGCGCCCCGTCTCGCAGCGCCGCCTCGCCGACTTCATCCTGTTCTGTCAGGACCTGCCCACCGCGTTCCACGACCTCATTCTCTTCCGCAAGCAGAACCCGAAGGCGCCGCAGGCCTTCGCCGAGGCCGCGCTGTTGCCGACGCAGGAGCCGATGCCGTCGACCGGCGAGGTGCCCGCCGACGCCGAGTGGTTCAATGGGCTCATCTCGCTGCTGACGGGGCCCGACCCGAGCGAGCGCTCGATGGCGATGCTCGAGCTGATGAAGACACCCGAGGCCTCGGCCGGAGCGCTGGCGCACGCCTTCCCCGGGCCGACGGGCTGGTCGCGGCTGCCGGTGGTCGAGCTGCCCGAGCCCGACGAGCTGGGCCCCATTCCTGGAGCACTCACGCGGCTCGGGCACCCCGCCGCCGTGGCCATCGCGCCCATTCTCGATTCGTCAGACTCCGACGCGCGGTACCTGGCGCTGCTCACGGCCGGCGCCCTGCGCTACCCCGAGGTCATCGACGGCGTGCTGCGCGGGCTGTTCGACCTCGAGCCCGACATTTCTTCAGCGGCGCGCGCGGCGGCGACCTCGCTGCGGTACCTGCCCACGTTCCAATCGCGCATGTACGAGCTGCGGCAGGAGCTGGCGTCGACCGACCCGCTGCGCCGTTCGCTGGCGGCGCGCGCGCTCGGCGTGCTGCACGACCGCGAAGCCATCGACGGGCTCATCAACCTCACCGGCAGTGATGACGAGCTGGTGGCGACGTCGGCGGCCGAGGCGCTCAAGGAGATCACCCGCAACAACTTCGGCCCGCAGCCCCGCGCGTGGACGGCGTGGTACGCGCGCGCCCGGTCGCAGCGCCGCATCGAGTGGCTGGTGGAGGCGCTGGCGAGCGACGACTTCGACCTGCGGCTGTCGGCCATCGAAGAGCTGTCGCGCACGTTCGGAGACAACTTCGGCTACTTCGCCGATGGCCCGTCGGCCGAGCGGCTCGCGTCACTCGAGCAGTGGCAGAGCATCATCGCGTCGCGGCCCGACTTCGACATGTGATGGGTCAGTCGTTGGCGTCGAGCCCGACTGGCTGGGTGGAATGCGCTATGTCTCGGCCATGCTCGATTCCATCGAGATCGAGGGCTACCGCTCGATCGCCAAAGCGCGCGTCGAGTTGAAGCGACTCAACGTGCTCATCGGCGCCAATGGCTCTGGCAAGAGCAACTTCGTCGGCGTCTTCAAGACCGTCCGCCAGATCGTCGATCAGCGATTGCAGGAAAGTGTGCTGACTGCTGGTGGTGCGGAGCGATGGCTCAGGCACGGGCAGAAGCAGACGGCTGAGATCCGGTTCAAGATTCACTTCATTCTCAACGCCTACGAGGTGCGGCTCGCGCCTTCTGACGATGGCTCGCTGATCATCCGTGAGGAGAACGCCTTCTTCGATCGTGTCTGGTACGGGGGGCCACACAAGCGGCCAACGGGAACGGCCTCACGAGAGAGCGCGCTCAGAGAGATCGCTGCGCAAGTTCGCAACACGGGTCATGTGCTCTCTGGCGTCTTGTCCTGGAAGGTCTTCCACTTTCACGACACCTCCCGAACGGCGGCCGTCAAGCAGACCTGTGCCGTCGACGACAACATCACGCTTCGCGAAGACGGCGCGAACCTGGCCGCGGTGCTGTTTCGCATACGAACCACGGATCCAACCGGCTACCAGCGCATTCTGAGGTCCATTCAGCAGGTCGCGCCCTTCTTCGAGGACTTCACGCTTCAACCCAGCAGGTTGAACTCGAACGTCATCAAGCTCGAGTGGAAGGAGCGTGGGTCTGACCTGTACCTTGACGGTCATTCACTCTCGGATGGAACGCTGCGCTTCATCTGTATGGCGACGATGCTGCATCAACCCGAGCCACCCGAGGTCATGGTCATCGACGAACCCGAACTCGGTCTTCACCCCTTCGCCATCACGGTTCTTGCGAACCTGTTTCGCTCGGTCGCGACGGAGCGGAGCGTTCAAATCGTCGCCGCGACACAATCGACGGCGTTCGTGAACCAGCTGAGCCCCGAAGAGATCATCGTCGTCGATCGCGATCAACAGAACGGCTCGACGTTTCGCAGACCGACTGAGCAGGAGATCAGCACCTGGCTCGACGAGTACGGCCTCGGCGACCTCTGGGAGAAGAACGTCATCGGAGGGCG
Organism: Myxococcaceae bacterium; assembly: GCA_040275325.1. Classification (GTDB taxonomy): domain Bacteria; phylum Myxococcota; class Myxococcia; order Myxococcales; family Myxococcaceae; genus Xiheimicrobium. The sequence continues at coordinate 5,227 of JBEOKA010000352.1, forward strand.
CCCTCGGTGAACAAGGTGCTCCTGCTGGTCGAGGGTCAGACCGAGGAGGAGTTCGTCGCAGAGGTGCTCAGGCCAGAGCTCCGTGGAGTCGGGGTCGAGCTGGTTCCGGTGCTGCTCAAGACCAAGCGCGTCAAGTCAGGTGGGCATTTCCGCGGCGGCGTCTCGAACTACGCGGCCGTGCGCGGTGACGTCCTTCGTCTGCTCAAAGACAGCAGCGCCGCGCTGGTGAGTTCCATTCTCGACCTCTACGGGCTCCCCGCTGATTTCCCCGGAGTCGGCGAGCGCGGAGCCAACGCTTCAGCGTGGGCGCTCAACGTCGAGCGGGCATGGCAGGCCGATATCGGGAGCGACCGTTTCCGCCCGTACCTATCGATCCACGAGTTCGAAGCGTTCGCCTTCGTCGCTCCAGACCGATGCACGACTGTCTTCTCGCCATCACAAGCAGACAGCCTCGCCAAAGTCAGCCAGGCATTCGGCGGACACGTCGAGAGCATCAACGACGGCCCGACGACGCACCCTTCGGCACGCGTTGCTGCCATTCGGTCTGGGTATGAAAAGCCCGTGCATGGTGCGTTGATCACCATCGAAACCGGCCTCGACCGGCTGGCGGCTGCGAGCCCTCACTTCTCGAGCTTTCTGTCGATGCTTCGAGCGCAGGGAGCCGTGAGCTGAGCCGACAGCACCTGATGCACGCTGAACGGCAGCACGTCCGGTGGAGTCGCCGATCAGCCGGAGAACGACACGAGCGACGGCCTTGCGCGACGGCGACGAAACCAGACGACCGCGCCCAGCCACGCCGCGAGCGGCAGAAAGTACGGCAGCAGCCGCGAGGCCCGAACCCAGCGGCGGCGCTCGAGCGTCTCGGGCGTCGCCAGCTCGAAGTGGCTCGCCGTCAGCTCGGTGATGAACGCGTGCTTCAGCGATGACGCCTTCGAGGTGAACACGCGCTCGTAGTCGATGGCGCCATAGGGCAGCGGGTCTCCGTTCGCCGCGACGAGCGTGGGTGGTGTCTCTGCAGGGAACGCCTCGAGCGTGCTGCGACACGAGGCGAGCACCAGCAACGAAGGGTGAACGCCACCGACGAGAGAGACGAGGTCGCCCGTCGCGATGCCGTAGCGCTCGACGAACACGTCGTTGGAGCCGTGCACCCGGGCCAGCAACGCCTCGCGCGTGAGCCCCTCGGTCGGAAGGCCGAGCCGCGGCGTCAAGGCGTACCGCTCGTCTCCATGCGACTGCACCGCGATGACGAAGTCGGCCTCGGCGAACTCCACGCGCGCCCGCTCGAGCACGCTGCGCACGTTCTGGGCGCTCGAGAGTGGGTTGCTGGCCTCGCGACCATCACGCGGCGGAGCGACCACGAGCGGAACGCGCCCGAGCCGCTCACCACGCCCCACCAACACCACGCCCTGCTTCAAGAGGCGATTGGTCGCCACCACCACGCCAGCCAGCCTGCTCAGGTTTCGCTCGATGGCGGCGACGTCGACGTCGACCTGCGTGGGAAAGACCCGAAGGTCCTCCTCGATGCCCTCGCCGAGCAGCTGGTCGTCGCGCTCGGGGCTCTCACGCAGCCAGCCCGCGATGCGGTGGGCGTTCTCGGCCTCACCAGCGGTCGGGGCCGGCTCGTTCGCCAGATAGATGAGCACCTCGGCGCGCGGCGACGCCAGCAGCAGCGCCGCGACCAGAAACGAACTCACGACGGCTCAGAGGCCGCGCGACGTCCCGATGGTCTTCGGCCACTTCACGCCGCCGCCCGCCACTTCGACCGACACGCCATACGCAGCGAAGGCAACCGACAGGACCAGAGCGACGATGGCAACGGCACGCTTCATGGGGAGCTCCAGAGGGTGGGTGAAATGGCCTTCAGCACTTGCTCGGCCGAGTGGAACTGTAGAGCGCGCGGTGTGGTGCTCGACAGCAAAGACGAGCTGACCCGTGTCACTCACAGCCTTCGGCGACGAAGGTGCACGCAGGGCAGCTGATGAGCGTGCGAGGTACCTGGGTGAAGAGCGGGCTTCCCAGGCAGGTGCCGCCGAGCGCCGGAACGTCGAAGAGGATTCTGCCAAAGCTCAAGCTGCCGACCCACGTGCCCACCACGCCGCCATCACGCAGCACGCCGCCGCCGCACCGGCCGCTGAAGGGCTGAACCAGGAACGGCTCGAAGTCGTCGAACGGCGCCGGGCACATGCCACGCACCGGATCGACCGAGAACGTGCACACGCGCGCGTCACACATCGAACACTGGCGGGTCGCGCCGTCGCAGGTGAGGCAGTCGGTGGTGTCGCTGCGGCAGGTGCGAAGACCCGCGTCGGGAACCGGGCACTCGAGCAGGCAGCGGTTGTTCACGCAGACGGGGCGAAGGCCACCACAGAACTGCTGCATCGGACCGGTCGCGGAGCAATCGGCAGCGGTCGCGCACTCGATTCCCGCGTCGGTGGAGCCTGCGTCTCGTGCCCCCGCATCGGCGACGAAGCCCGCGTCCACTCGTGCGCCCGCGTCGAACACGCTGCCCGCGTCACGGCCGACGTCAGCGCGCTCGTCGACGGGTTGAAGACACTGGCACGCCGAGAAGGTCGTGACGACGACAAGGGCCAGCTGGCGCATGCGGAAGTCTCCGTCGATCGCCGGCCGATCGGCCGACAGGAAAGCGCGAAACGGGCACGGCAGCCACCCACGAAAATCTGAGGCGGGGCTCGGCAACTCCTCACAGGCACGACGCTCTTCGCTGGAGCGTCGCTTGCTTTGCGCTGGAGCGTGAAATTCCCGGCGCCCGTCCTCTGCTTCGTCCTCGCGTGCACGCCACCGCCTCAGACAGGCGGGTTCGATGATCACACCCGCCCCTCCATCGACTCGCTCGCGACGTGGGAGCAGCTGTCAGTCGAAGCGCACGGCCGCGCCGAGACCAAGTTCGTCATCACCGGGTTCCGCAGCCGCCCCACCATCTCGTTCTACGACCACCACTTCTACAAGCTGCACGATGAGTGGTTGATGTTCAGGCTGCTCAACGGGCAGCCGACGCCGGGTGTCGACCTCGCGCCGGTGACCGGCCACCAGTTCTCCACCATCGCCGACATCTACTCGTGGGCGAAGACCGAGCTCATTCTTCCGCTGGGTATGCAGTGGGTCGACGACGGGCGCGTGTACCTGCCTGTGTTCTACGACCTGGGCCTGTTCCAGCGCCCGCGCTCGCTCGGGCTCGGCACCGTGATGCACGTCTCGGCGAAGGGCACGCGGCCCGAGCGTTGGGCCTTTCAGCTCGAGTTTCAGGACACCGTCACTCACGCCGAGCTCGTCACCTTCTTCGAGGCCGTCACGGCCAACGTGCCTCCAGAGATTGCAGACAACGTGTGGTGGCTGGTTCGGTCTCCGGCGCAGGAGGCGTTCGCGCAGTCCCTCGAGCGCGACCAGCTGCGATTTCACGACCGCATCCTTCGCCAGAAGGACCTGACGGTCGCGGGCGAGGTCGAGGTGTACAGCGCTGGCCTCACGGCGGGTCGGCTGTTGCGGCTGAAGTCTGGCGCCTCACTCGACGCCGCAAAGCCGGGCGCGCTGCTGATGCTCGAAGACGTGCCCGACCTGCTCCCACCGGCCAGCGGCGTGGTGACCGCGGTGCCTCAGACGCCGCTCGCGCACTTCAACCTGCTCGCTCGAAACCGCGGCATTCCCAACGTGTACCGCGCGGGCGTCTTCGAAGACGCCGAGCTCGAGACGCTCGCCTATTACCGTGAGCCCGTCGTGATGAGCGCGCGCGCGCCTGATCAGCTCGTGGTGAAGCAGATCACCGAAGGCCAGCTGCAGACGTGGCAGAGCCTGCAGGCCAAGCCGGTGGTGGCAGTCACCCAGGTCGACCTCTCGACGCTGCCGTACACGGCCGACCTGCGAACGCTGTCGCTCGCCGACGTCGAGACGGTGCGGCCCGGCTTCGGAGGCAAGGCGACGGGCTATCTCGGCCTGCTCGCCGGTGCGCCTGACGCGACGCCCGATGCGCTCGTCGGCATCTCGATTCGCAGCTACGCCGAACACCTCGCCCCGCTGCGGCCGGTGCTCGAGGCGATGCTCGCCGACGGCATGTTCCTCGATGACGCGCGCAGCCGGCACCTCGTGCTCGAGGGCAGCGCGGCCTTCGACGCGACCTTCAAGGCGGCGGCGGACACGACGCTGAAGACGCGCTTCCTCTCGTCACACCCGGCCGGCACCGCGCTCGGAGACCTCGCCCGTGGCAGCGGCCTGAAGGGCGTGATTCGGGAGCGCCCCATCGCGACAGCGACGCTGAGCACCATCACCACCGCGCTCACGCAGCAGTTCGGCCACTACTCGAAGACGCAGGGCCTGCGGTTCCGCTCGTCGAGCACCGCGGAGGACGTCGAGGGCTTCAACGGCGCGGGCCTGTACGACTCGAACACCGGCTACCTCGACCCGGCCTCGGCGCCGAAGTCATCAGACCGCACGCACGGCATCGAGTGGGCGCTGAAGAAGACCTGGGCCTCGTACTGGAGCGCCGAAGCCTTCGAGGAGCGCAAGCTCGAGAACGTCGACCACCTCAGCGGCAACATGGGCGTGGTGGTGCACGCGAACTTCGCCGACGAGTTCGAGCGCTCGAACGGCGTGTTCCTCTTCACGCTCGGCCGCGGCTTCTCCACGATGGAGCTGAACGTGCAGCACCTGGCGGTGAGCGTCACCAACCCCACCTCGACGGCCCTGCCCGAGATTGTCCGCGTCACGCTCGACGAGCAGGGCCCCGAGCCGCGCATCGAGCGCCTGCGCAGCTCGACGCTCGTGCCTGCAGGCGTGCAGTTGATGGACGACGCGGCGCTCAAGCAGACGTTCTCCCGGGCGCGCGCGGTGGCGACGGCGTGGCTCGCGCAGGACAACCGCTCACGTCCTTCTGGTCAGCAGGCCGGCACGCTGGTGCTCGACTTCGAGTTTCGTCACGTCTTCGAGGGCTGGCCGCAGCTCGCGAGCGGTGCGCCGAACCCCTCACGCGTCGTGCTGAAGCAGGCCCGCTCCCTCGAGCACGGCGTGAGGACCGCCAGCTTCGCCGCCCGCGCACAGCCAGTGCCCCGCGACGTGTTCAACCGCGCGCGACGCATCGAGCGACGCACCTGCACGGCGCCGGCGCTCAACGTGGTCGTCGTCGAGGCCTTCACCGACCCGCTGCTCCCGCCCGACCTCGGCTTCTCGAAGACTCCGTTCACCGCGTCGCTCGCCCTCACCTTCACGCGCGACGTGCCCGAGCTGCAGGGCACCAGCGGCAATGGGTGGACGCTCGAGCATCTGCAGCTCGCCTCGGCGACACACGCCACCTCGGGCGACTGGCGTCTGACCGTGACGCCGACGGCTTCGGGCGCGAACGCCACGCACGTGAAGGAACTCACCCTGCGCGCCGATGGCACGTTCAGCGCCGTTGTTGGCGAGGGCGCGACGGTCGAAGGGAGCGGACTCACCTGCGCCGTCGAGGTGCTCTTCAGCACGCCCAACGAGTACCTGCAGAGCCTGCTGTAGCGCTCACTGAGTCACGCCGTGTTGCCAGTCGAACGACCACGGCCCCACGCGCAACTGAACGCTGGCCTCAGGTCCCCGACGGGCGCTCGCAGCCAGCAATGGCGTGGCGCTCACGTCACCAATCGACACACTCGAGGCGCCGCGACGCCAGCTGGGGTGGACGTCGGCGTTCAGCGCACCGATTCGGAAGGCGAGCTGTGAGTCGTCGTCCAGCACCTTTGGCGTCCAGCTGACCGAGCCGGCGAGGCGGTCGAGGTGCACCGTCAGCCCGGGCAGCGCGGCCTGCTCGCCCGCACCCACAGAGCGAAACCAGGTGACGCCTTCGTCCCGCTGCACGACGACGAAGTACTCGCAGTCGAACGGCGGCGGCAGCCGGTAGCCGCGTGCACCGCTCCCCTTTCGACCGTCTGACTCGAGCTCGAGCCGGGTGACTCCCGAGGGCGTCGGCATCGCACAGCCTGTGAAGACGACGACCCTGTCACTCGCCGCGAGTCCGGTGAGGGGCAGCGCGTACACGTCGAGGTCGACGCCGGCTTCGAGGGCGACCTCGGCTCGGCTGGAGTTCGCGCGGTGGCGCACGCGATGAGGAGCAGGCTGAAGAGCGGGAAGGAACGCACGCGCCCCTGACGATGAGACGTGCCCACTATTCACCCTTCGGTGGGCGCTTCTTCGGTGACGGCTTCTTCTTCGGCGCGCGTTTCTTCGGTGCAGCCTTCTTCGCAGCGGTGAGCAGCGCTTTGACTTTCGCATTCGCGGCGCGGTCGATCGCCGACCGGCCGGCCATGTCTTCGATGCCTGGGTCTGCGCCGTGCTCGAGCAGGCCGAACGCATCGGCGGTGTCGACCTTCGCTCCCGACTCGAGCAGCTGACGCACCTCTTCGAGCTTTCCAGCGAACGCCGCTTCCGGAAGGGTTCGAGCCATCGTGAGGCGGTAGACTGCCACCATGTGCGAAGTGAGGCTGTCACCAGCCAGCGGGAGCGAGAGCGTCGAGACGA
>JBEOKA010000353.1:0-8434 GCA_040275325.1 Myxococcaceae bacterium
GCCCTCACGCCGCCTCGTCGAGCGCCACCTCGAGGCGAGCGAGCGCTTCGGTCAGCGCCCGGCCGCTGACGGGCTTGCTCACGAACTCGTCCATACCCGCGGCGAGGCACTGCTCGCGGTCCTGCGCCATGGCGTTGGCCGTCATCGCGATGATGGGCGTGCGCGGGCGGTGCTGCTCACGCTCCCAGGCCCTGAGCGCGCGCGTCGTCTCGAAGCCGTCGAGCTCGGGCATCTGGCAGTCCATGAAGATGAGGTGCCACGCCTGCGACTTCGCCAGCGTGAGCGCCTCGCGCCCGTTGGCGGCGATGACGACGTCGAAGCCCAGCTTGCGCAGCATCGCCTCGCCCACCTTCTGGTTGATGAGGTTGTCCTCTGCGAGCAGCACCCGCTTCGCGGCCTTCACCTCGACGGGCGCCGTCATGGGGGCGCGCGCCTCATTCACCGTGTGCCGCGTGACGAGCGCTCCAACAGCCCCGGCCTTCGCACGGGCGATGACGGTCGCGAGCACGGACTGGAGCACCTCTGCGGGGCACGGCTTCACCAGGTAGCCCGAGAAGCCTGCGGCCTCGGCCTTGCGGGCGTCTCCCCGCTGCGACGACGAGGTGAGCAGCACCAGCGGCAGCGCGCGCGTCGCCTCATGGGCCTTCAGCGCCCCGGCCAGGGCCAGCCCATCGACCTCTGGCATGTTGAGGTCGACGACGACGGCGGCGGGCGCGTCGTCGCTGCGCGCCAGCACCGGCAGCGCCTCGAGGGCCTCACGCGGGTCGAGCACGCCCCTCGTCTTCGCACCGGCCAGCGCGAGCTGCTCCTGCACGATGCGAACGTTGAGTGCGCTGTCGTCGACGACGACGATGAGCGTGTCGGCCAGCGTCAGCAGCGGCGCCACCTCGGCCGCCGGCGCCTCGTCGACGTCGAGCGGCAAGCGCACGGTGAAGGTCGAGCCCTGACCCAGCGCGCTCGTCAGCGTCAGGCCGCCGCCCATCAGCTCGGTCAGCCGCCGCGCGATGGAGAGCCCCAGTCCCGTGCCGCCGTACTTGCGCGACGTCGACTCGTCGACCTGCGTGAAGGGCTTGAAGAGCGTCTTCGCGCGGTCGGCGGGAATGCCGATGCCCGTGTCGCCCACCGCGATGACGTACTCGGGGCCCTCGCGTGACACCTCGACCAGCACGTGCCCCTTCGTCGTGAACTTCACCGCGTTGCCCAACAGGTTCGCGAGCACCTGACGAACGCGCCCCGGGTCGCCGAACGCGCGCGCTGGCGTTCCCGGAGCGATGCGCACCAGCAGCTCGACCTCGGCATTCGCCACGCGCGGCCCGAAGAGGTCGGCCAGGTCGAACACCGTGCGGTGCACGTCGAACGAGAGCCGCTCGAACGTCATGCGGTCGGCTTCGATTTTCGAGAAGTCGAGGATGTCGTTGATGATGGCGAGCAGCGACTCGGCCGAGCGGAAGGCGGTGCGGGCGTAGTCCTGCTGCTCGGCGTCGAGCGGCAGCCCCAGCAAGAGCTCGAGGGTGCCCAGAATGCCGTTCATCGGCGTGCGAACCTCGTGGCTCATGTTGGCCAGGAAGGCGCTCTTCGCCTGGCTCGCTGCCTCGGCGCGCGTCGCCAGCTCGGCCGCCAGCCGCGTCTTCTCTTCGAGGGAGCGGTGCGTCTCTTTCAGCGCGCTGATGTCACGCCAGGTGACGAGCAGCACGTCACGGCCCTGCTCGAGCAGGTGCGCGAGCGAGACGTCGACGGTGAAGGGCGAGCCGTCGACGCGGCGGTGCACCCACTCGAAGCGCGCCGTGCCCTTGTCGACGGCCTCGGCGATTCGCTCCCGGGAGAGCAGCTCGGAGTCTGCGCCATCGGGCTGGGTGGGCGGCGAGAGGTCGCCGGGCACGTGCCCAATCACGTCGGCCGGCGAGGCCCGCAGCATCGCGAGCGCGGCCTGGTTGCAGGCGATGAAGCGCCCACCTTCGACGAGCAGGTACGCGTCGGGGCTGTGGTCGAAGAGCAGCCGGTGGTGCGCTTCGCTGGCGCGCAGGTCGCGGGTGCGGCGCGCGACCTCGTCGGTGAGCTGGGCGTTGCGGGTCGACTGGTTGCGAACGAGCAGCGCGATGGCCGACGTCAGCAGCAGCCCAAGCACGAAGGTGAGCGCTGCAACCCCGCTCCCGCGCTCGAGGAGGGCCTCGTCGGCGTGGGCCTCGACCGTGAGCGAGAGGTCGTGAACGGCAACCAGCCGCAGCACGCGCGGAGCCTCCGCCGTCGCAGCCCCGGTGCTCGCCAGCGGTACGCTCTCGTCCATCGGCGGTTGCCAGCGCAGCTCGAGCTCGCCGTTGTCGCGGTCATCGAGCAGGTGGAGCGGGTCGAGCACCGACGCCACCGCACCCATCACCTGGCCTTCGGGCGAGCTGACGGGAGAGAAGAGCAACAGCCGCGGCTCCTTCTGGCCCGGCAGAGTCACCGCGGTCGCGGTGGGGCGACGCGTCTTCACGGCGCGGTGCCACGCCTCGAGCGCCAGCCCGTCGAGCGCCCGGCCCTCGACAGCCCAGGTGTCAGGCGCTGCGCTGCGAACGAACTTCACCGTGGGCGGCTCAGTCGCTTCCTGCGTCAGCCACAGCCACGACTCCATGCCGGGTCGGCGCATGAGCAGGCCGGTGTGGGCCAGGAAGGCCTCGCGCGTGAACGTGTCGGTGACGCCGGACTGCACCATGGGAATCTCGAGGTCCTGGTGGTCGCGCAGGGCCTCGGCGACGCGGTTGACGCGGGCGAGCCCCAGCATGCGAAACGTTCGCTCGAGGCCTTCGCGCTCGTTCGACTCGTTGACCCACACGCTGCCGAGCGTGCAGAGCAGGCCGATGCAGAAGGTGACGCCGACCTCGAGCGTCGTCGTCTGTCGGCCCTCGCGACGACGGGCTCCGAGCAGCAGCGTGCCCGGCACCAGCAGGAGCAGCAGCACGACGGTGAAGCCGCCGAGCGGCACGAGCGTCAGGGCGAGGTCGCGGTTCCAGGTGTCGGCGGCGATGTCGAGCCCCAGCACCACGAGGCTGCCGTGCCGCTCGGAGGCCTCCTCGGGGAGCGGTACGAGCGCGGTCACCCACGTGCCCCAGCGGTCGGCGAAGGGGCCGTCGGTGCTCGCGGTTCGGGTGTCGAACACGCGCTGCATGTCGGCTGACGCCTCGGGGTACTCCTGGCCCGGTGGCGAGTTGTCGGGCGCGCCGTCGGGCTCGCTGTCGACGAGGAACGTGGGCGACGCGCCTGGCGGTCGACGCATGAGGTACGCGAAGCGACAGCCCGCCGTCGCGCGACAGATCGACATGAGCTCGCGCTTCACGCTCAGGTACGACGCCTGCCCGAGGTCTTCCTCCGTGCCCTTCAGCTCGAGCACGTCTCGGAGCGACAGGGCGTCTGCGTGCAGGGCGGTCTGCTCGAGGGAGTCGCGGCGGTGGGCGAGGTCGGCGCGTCGCAGCTGCAAGAGCCCCATGAGGCTCGAGATGATCAGCACTGGCAGCGCGACGAGCAGCCAGGTCATGCCCCGGCGCTGCGGCTCCACTGGCTGTCTCGGAGTCGACGCCACGCTGCTCCCTTCCCCTTCGCGCGCTGCTCGAAGAGGTAACGGGAGCGCTCACAGCGCGCGCGTCAGAGAGTTGACGGACCGTCGGTTGCCACAGCCCTGGTGGCCAGTCGTGGCGCATGTGGCTGTCGAGCTGAACGGTCGGACTCCGCGCGCGGAGTTCGCGGTGTGGTTCGCCGTTCCGTCATGCGTCATTTCGTCGCGGATCCGCGATGGTGATGTGCGGTGTTCGCGGATCCGCCACGCGGTCATCGGGAGATGCGGTGTGAGTCGTTCCGTCGCCTCATCGCAACAGGCGATGTGCTTCGCCGCTCCGTCGTCGCGTCATTCAGTCGCCGATCCGCTACGCGGTCATCGGGCCGTCGAGCCAATCATCGCGACAAGTGTGTTCTTTCCGACCGGCGACTGAATGCGACGACGGATCCGCCACGCAGTTGTCGGGTCGTGGAGCCCGTCCTCGCGACACGGACGTGGTTCGCCGCCCGTCGTTGCGTCATCCGGTCGCGAGTCCGAAGAAGCGGTCATCGCGACAAGCGGTGTGCTTCCGCGACTGGCGACTGAATGCGACGACGGATTCGCCACGCAGTTGTCAGGTCGTGGAGTTCGTCATTGTTTCGCCATCGTTGCTTCATTCAGTCGCGGTTCCTCCCATGGAGGTGATCAGGTCGGGGTTCCGTCGCGACCGGAGCGCCGGCGCCTGATCAGGACCGCCAGCATCAGGAAGGGCAGCGCTCCACCGGCGCCAGAGCAACCGCACCCACCAACTGCAGGCATCGGCTCGGTCGGCATGGGCTCGGCTGGAATCGGCTCGAGCGGCAGTGGGACGAAACCAGCATCATTCGGCCCTGCGTCCACCGCACCCGCGTCCGCCGCGACGCCCGCGTCTTCGAGCGAGCCCGCATCCTCTGCACCTGATCCGCCATCGGCCGTGACGCCAGAGTCCGGAGCGCCTGCATCGATGGCAGTGCCTGCATCAACGACGGCGCCTGCATCAACGACAGCGCCTGCATCGATGGCAGCGCCTGCATCAACGACAGCGCCTGCATCGACGACGGCGCCTGCGTCGACGACAGCGCCTGCATCGACGACGGAGCCTGCATCGACGACAGCGCCCGCATCCATCACAGGTACTCCGGCATCGGGCACCGCGAGCGTCATCGCGACCGACCGCGCACCCAGCGAGTGATTCCAGAACGTGCCGCTGCCAGTCGTCTCGCGCACCACCGCCACCACGCGCCACTCGTACGTCGTCGACGGCAGCGCGGTCGTGTCGAGGAACGTCTCGGTGCTCACCGGCGTCGCCGTCAGCCGCCCCGCGATGCCGCCCGCGAGCGACCGCCGGTACACGTGGTAGCCGATGAAGTTGGTGCTCGTGTACGGCGGCCACGAGAGCTGCACGCCGTTGACTCCGGGCTGCGCGGCCAGCGACGTCACCTGCCTTGGGTAGAAGAGCCGCAGCGTCGGGTCTCCCAGCAACGCCTGATACACGGGCATCGACCGGTACGAGAACGACGTGTCTCTCGCGTACGACTGGCCGAACGACTCCAGCGCGCCCAGCCCGTACATCTGCACCGGCGGGCGCGCGTACCAGAACGACGCCACCACCTCGCCCGAGCCCAGCGCCGTGCGCATCAGCGCGTTCGAGTAGCTCCAGTCGCCGAAGTACGAGCCGAACAGGCCCATCAACCGCGTCTGCGGCACGCGCATCGCCAGCTCGGCGGAGTTCGTGATGCCAGACGCGCTCGTCGGCCCACCCGCGCCATCGCCCCACGCGAGCAGCACACCACCGTCGAGCTCGAGCGTCGGAAAGAACGGCGCATCGACCGGCTCGACTCCGAGAATCGCCGTGCTGTCACGGTAGCCCGCGCGCCCGAACGCCTCGCCTCTGAAGTAGCCGAAGCCCGGTCGCACGAGCGCGCGACGGGGAAGGGCGGCGGCTCCGATGCGAAAGCGGTGCACCTTGTCGAGGTAGCGCGCCAGCTGCCCCGTGCCCGCGTCGGCGCCGAACACCGGCAGCCCTTCGAAGTCGACGCGGCCCACCGCCACCTCGACCGTCGACGTGTACGACTGGTCGAACTTGCCGTCGCCCGCGTCGTTGAAGAACGCGCCCACGCCGCCCCGGCTCGTGTCAGTCCAGTTCAGGCCCGTGAGGTCGGCGTAGTACGGGTCTGCGGGCCACGCGCCGAAGTGGTCGGAGTGGCCGTCAGGCTGCTGCATTCCAGAGAACGCCCGCGGAATCGCGCCGAGCAACATGACCTGCACCCGTCGACCCGTCGCGGCGGTGGCGACCGCGGCGATGCGGGCCTTCACGGCGGGCGGCGTCTCGCTGCGCGGCACGGCTTGCTCGATGACCTCGAAGCCGTCGTCACGCAGGTCGCGCACGGCCTGGTCGAGCTGTGTGCGCAGTCGAACCGAGTTCGCGTCGTCGACCAGCACCAGCACCACGCCCGGGTCGTCGATGAAGGGCGCCTCGACGCCGGCGAGCACCACCGCCTCACCGGTGGGGCTGCCCTGTTGGGTTCGCTGCACGCGATAGAGGGCGCGCGTGCCCGCGTCGAAGACGGGCTCGAACCAGCTCGTTGCTCCAGCGTCGAGCGTCGCCACCACCACACCGGAAGGCTGACCGACCCCATGGCGCCGAATCGTCACCGAGCCCGAGTTGGCCAGCGCGTTCCATTGCAGCAGCAGCCCACCGTCAGCTGGCCGCGCGACGACGTGCGGGTCGAAGCCCTGAACCGTTTGGCTCCACGAGGGCGCGGCGAGACAGCAGAGGAGCAGCGTCAGGGAACGGAGCGGGCGCACGTGGCGAAGACACCCCGTCTGGTCTTCGAGCGCAACGCGAGTCGACGCCGCGGAAGAGTCAGTCGTCCTTCGCGCCAGCCGCAATCCAGCTGCGGATCAGCTCGAGCCGCTCGGCCTCGAGCGCCTCACCCGGAGGCATCACCGAGTACGGCGTCACCGCCTTGAGCCGCTTCATCAAGAGCGATGCTTCCGGCTTCCCCGGCACGACCAGCTGCTCGCCCGCGACCGTCGAGGCCACGCCCACCAGCTTCGCGTGCGTCTTTCCTTCGAGGTTCAAGTTGCCCGCGCTGCTCGCGCCCTTGTGACACGAGGTCTGCGCACAGCTCTTCGCGAACACATCGCTCTCGACCTTGCTCAGCGTGCCCGCAGGACCGCAGGCGCTCAGCCCCACCATCACCACCAGCGCTCGCCGCATCGTCAGTTGAAGACCAGCTCGAAGAGAATGGAGCGTCGCGACTGCTGCCCGTCGACGATGTCGAACGTGTTGGTCAGCGCCAGCGTCACCGGGTCGCCTTGATCAGGCTCCTTCGCAGTGGCGCCGTTGCCGTCGACGTCGAAGAACCCGAGGAACACGTATTTCCCCGGAGCCAATGAAGGCGTGACGAACGTCGCCGCGCTGCTCTCGACCATGCGCAGGTCGACGTTGGCAATCTCGGCGGCTCCGAACGCGACGGCGTCTTTGCGGGGTCCCGTCACCGACACGTCTTCTTGCAGGAAGAGGTCTCCGTAGACGGTGCCGAGCAGCGGGTCTTTCAGGCTCGGGCTCGACTTCACCGACGGCGAGACGCTGAAGCGGAACTCGGCCGTGCCTGCGGGCATCTTCGCCGGGCCACACGCGGCGCAGGCGAGCACGAGCGTCGACAGAAGAGGGGTCTTCACGTCGGGCCTCACTGCGACTTCCGGCAGACCAGCGCGTCTTTGGTGCCGGCGAAGAGGCCGAAGGTGGCGCACATCTCGTGCGGGTACGCGAGCGGCTTGTCGGTGTCGTTCATCCAGCTGCAGGAGGTGCGGAAGACCGTGTTCGCGGGCACGTCCTTCATGTCGCTCAGGTAGAGGTTCACGGGCGGCTCGTCGCGGTACGAGGCTTTCCACGCCGGCACGTCGTAGAGCGTCGTCATCGCGCTGCCGGTGGGGCTCCACTCGACTTTGAAGCGCGTGCCGTTCTCGTGCATGTGCCCGCCGACGAGCAGCAGCTTGTAGGGCTTCGTCATCGTGCAGTCGAAGGTGACGGTCTGCTCTCCGTGCGGCGGCACGTTGAAGGCCTCGTGGTTGAACGCGAAGGGAGACACCCACGTCGTCACCTGCGCGGGGTCCATCTTCTTCAGGCGCACCACGTCGCGCACGAGAATGGGCGTGGTGCCGGTGTTCACGTAGTGCATCTGAATGACGATGGGCGTGCCCCTGGCCAGCGACGAGCCGTGCCCCGCCGGCCAACCATTGGCCGGAATCGCGAGCGGCAGAAAGTCGGTCATCTCGGTGCAGTCGTAGTTCGAGCCTTTGCCGCGCGGCTTCGTCGTCGACACCAGAATGACGTGGTGGCCGAACTTGCCCTGCAGCGACTCGACCTCGGTGAAGGCCGTGTCGGTGCCGTCGTACTCCAGCTCGCTGCAGAACATCTTGTCTTCGCCCGCGCCGATGACCTGCTCGTTGGTGACGAAGTCGAGGAAGCCCGGGTCGACCTTCGGCAGCTCGACTCGAACGTCACGTGGCATCACCGCGGCTGGGCCGCAGCTGAAGACGACGAGACCCACTGCAATCGCGAGGAGGGTGCGCATGTGCGGCCCCATACCACGCTCGAGCACCGTCACCTCGCGCCCCCGCCTGACGCCGCGCATCACATCGACGAAGTCTGCACTCGAGCGCGCCGGCTGGTTTCGGAAACGCCAAAGAGCGGTGTAGGGAGCCTTCATGCGTTCGATTCTGTTCATCTCTGCGTTCGTCATCGTCGGGTGTGGCAGTGCTTCACTCATGACGGGCAACAACGGCGGAGGCTCGGCGGCGATGGACGCTGGGTCGGGTGGCGGGCTCTCCGCTGGTGGTGGCCAGACCGGAGGTGGTTCAGCCGCAGGCGGGCGAGGC
>JBEOKA010000354.1:0-4662 GCA_040275325.1 Myxococcaceae bacterium
GCGCGTGCAGTGCCTCCCGCCGCGCCACCGGCGCTCGTTCCGGCGTCACGAGCCACGCCAGCATCAGAGAACATGACGGTCGAGCTGCCGCACGCGACGAACCAGCAGCCGATGATGAACGTCGCTCGTTTCACGTGTTCACTCCTCTGCCTGACGAACCTGGCAGTCGGGGAAGTACCGCAGCAGCAGCTTCTTCGCGTCCCAGCCCTTCGTGGCCAGCGCACGCGCTCCGTACTGACAGAGGCCGACGCCGTGGCCGAGCCCCCTGCCGCGGAAGGTGATGGTGCTCTCGACCTCTTCAGCGGTGACCTTGAGGCTCTTCAGGCTCTGCCAGCCGAACACCCGCCCGACGCGCGACGAGAACTCGGCGCCATCCATGCGTTTGCCGAACGCCGTCACCTCGAGCACGCGGCCGGCTTTGTCACGCGAGAGCGGCACGAAGGCCTCGCCCTCGGGCTTGAGCCCCAGCGCCTTCGCGAGCTCGACGCGGTCGGCCTGCCAGCTCCACTCGAAGTCGGGAGCCTCGCGGCACGCAGCGCCGTCTTTCGTCGCGTCGTCGATGCCGGGCCCCGCGCCCACCTCGTGGAACACGTCTTGCGCCGAGCTGGTGCGCCCACCACACGAGGAGTGAAAGAAGGCCGGCTTGAGCGCGATGCCGCCGACCAGCAGCACCTGGCCCTTCGTCTTCGCTACTGCGGCTTCAGCGGCCTTCAGGTCGGGCTCGAGCCCGCGGTACCACTGACAGTGGGTGAGGTCGCAGAGGTGGTAGCCCGCGCGCTCGTGTCGCTGGCGGCCGCTCAACGCGAAGGTGCGCGAGATGATGGCCTGCGCCTCGAGCGCCGCCGCAGGGCTGCCCGACGCTTCGGCGTTCACGACCGAGGGCAGGTAGGCCTCGACGTCGACGGAGTTGATCAGCCGCAGCACACCACGCTCGACCGTCACCGAGAGCGAGCCCGGGTAGCGACGGGTCAGCGCTCCACTGGTCACCGTCGTCACGCCCTCGGAGCGCACGATGGCGCACGGCTTCGCGCGTCCCTTCACCGCCACGGCGTCGCCAGAGATGGAGAGTTCGAGCACGCCGGAGAGTGCTTCTCCATCGCAGCGCGCACGGTCTGACGTCACGGTGAGCGTCACGGGCTTCTCGCGCTCGAGCACGCGCACCTCGAGCGGAGCGGAGGCGAGCGTCGTGATGAGCAGCGTCGAGATCATCGTGTCACCTGCGTGCACGTCATCAGTGAAGTGGCGAGCATCGCCTCGCCGACAGCCCCGCGCTGAGCGAGCAGGATGATGTTCGCTTCATCCGCGAGCAGCTGTCCGCCTCTCGCAGGCGTCGAGTGCATCGCGTCACCGGCAGGCACGAGCAGTGTCGAGCTGATCAGCGCCGGGGAACTCATCGCATCATCTCCGTCCAGGTCATCGCCTGATCAGGAGCTGCGAACTGCAAGAGGAGCGTGAGGTGCATCGCGTCAGTCGCAGGCACGAGCCTCGTAGCCTCTCCGCCCGGCTGTCGAAGTGGGCAGCGCATGATCAGAACGCCGTCGGCTCGGTCGGTGCGCGCAGCACGTACTCGCTGCTGGCCCCCGTCGTGCCCTGTGAGATTTCACCCTTCGCGTTCACGGTCGCCTGCGGCAGGTGCTGCGCGCGCGTGAGGTTCCCGCCGAGGCCGACGCGCTTGCCGCGCAGCGTGTCGGGCCACGACTCCTTCTTCTCGATGTAAACGGGCTGGCCTTCGACGAGCACCACCGCGCCGCCCTTCGTGTTCTCGGCGGTGCCCACGAGGCGAATCGGTTGGTCGACCAGCTTCGACAGCTCACGCTTCACCACGATCGGCTTGCCTGGTGAGGCGAGGTGCGGCGCCATCATCGACTGCGGTGACGCGGGCGACTGGCTCTGCAGCGTGCCCTCGACGTGCACGAACTTGCCGAGCAGCGGCTCCCAGCCTTTGGGCGGCGCGCCGTACCCAAGCCACACCACGGTGCCGTCATCGAGCACGATGGCCGTGCCGAGCGTTCCCTTCTTTCCGGTGGTGACGCGCTCGACCGTTCCTCCGAGCGAAACAGGAGCCTTCCCCGCCTTCAGCTGCGCCTCGACCGCCGGGCCTGAGGTGAACATCGGTGGTTCTCCGTTCAGCACCGCGGCCACGAGCAGCGTGAGCATGCGCGGCTTCTTACTCCCTCAGAAGGCGGTCGCGTCGGTGACGTCGTCGAGCGACCAGCCGTTCGCCTGACGCCGCAGCGTTCCTCCCAGCGAGACGCGCTTGCCCACCTGCTCCGCTGGCCACGTCTTGCCAACCGAGATGGCCTGTTGCTCGACGAGCAGCGTGGAGCCAGCCGGCGTGTTCTGCGCGACCCCGACGAGGCGAGTCATTCTTCCCTCGAGTGACGCGAGCGCGCGCTTCTCCAGGATGGGCGCGCCGAACGACAGCAGGTGCGGCGCGATGAGCGACTGCTCGATCGTCGACTTCGTCATCGCGAACACGCCCTCGACGCGAAGGAAGAAGCCGAGCAACGGCTCCCAGCCTTCGGGTGGAGCGCCGTAGCTGAGCCACACCACTTCTCCGTCATCGGTGACGATGGCCGTGCCCAGCCAGGTCTTGCGGCCTTTTCCCATCGAGACGCGCTCGAGCGTGCCGCACACGATGGCGCGGCCTGCGTCGGCCCTGAGGTGCTCGTCGATCTCCTGCGCGGTCGAGAGCGTGCGCATGGGTCACGGCGTTGCGGCGGGAGCGCTCCCGAACACCGTGGCCTGGAACGGGTGACGGCCGATGGCGAACGTGCCTCCCGTCATCAACAACAGCGCCACCACGATGCCGATGAGCGGCAGCTTGTAGCCGGGCGTGGCCGACTTCTTGTTCTTGATCAGCAGCACCTGCAGCGCGACCGCGGCCGCCAGCATCATCACGATGTGGCCGATGAGGCGTGAGTAATAGAAGCCCGTGGCGACGAGGGCGAGGCCGATGGTGGCCTGCAGGTGCGTGAGGCCCGCGAAGATGGTGACGAAGACCTGCGACGTCTTCGTGTACGGGCGCTTCTGCGTCAGGCCGAGCGTGAAGAAGACGAAGCAGGCGAGGCCGAGGCCGAGCACGAGGTACCGCAGCGCAGAGTGGGCGTGGAGCATGCGCGACGACTAGCGACGAGTGGCCGCGCGTTCACCTGTTTTCGGCGCGCAGGGGCTCGAGCAGGGTTCCGCCGCGCTGCGAGGCCTCGAGCGTTCCACACGCCGCGCCGATGTCTTTGCCTCCCGAGTAGCGCCGGGCGATGGGTGACTCGAGCACCTGCAGATGGTCGCGGAAGCGCTTGAGCTCGTCGGCGTCTGGCGGCTGGTACTTGCCCGTCGGGTCGGTGACGTCGATGAGGTCGATCTTCACGGGAATGCCGGCGAAGACCTCTTTGAGCGCGAGCGCGTCTTCGAGGCCGGTGTTGAAGCCGGCGATGCAGACGTAGGCGAGCATCACGCGCTCGTTCTTGCGGGCGAGCGAGTACTGGCGAATCTGCTCGACGAGCGTGGGCAGCGGGTGCGTGTTCTCGACGGGCAGCACCTTGAGGCGCTTCTCGGGAATCGCCGAGGTGAGGGAGAACGCGAGGCGGTACGGCAGGTCGTCGGCGATGTACTTCTTGATGCCCGGCACCCAGCCCGCGGTCGAGAACGTGATGGAGCGGCCCGAGATGGCGCAGCCCGCCGGGTGACACATGATGCGCGCCGCGCGCGTGGCGTTCGCGTAGTTCAGCAGCGGCTCGCCCATGCCCATGAAGACGACGCCGCGCACCGGGCGGTCGGCCTCGTTCAAGATGTGAAGGACCTGGTCGACGATCTCCCAGGTCTCGAGGTTGCGCGAGAAGCCCATCTTGCCCGTCATGCAGAAGTCGCAGGCGAGCGCGCAGCCGACCTGTGACGAGATGCAGACGACGTAGTGCGTGTCGAAGAGGGGAATGCGCACGGCCTCGACGCGGCCGCCGAGTGGAGACGCGAAGAGGTACTTCACGAAGCCGTCATCGGCGCGGCGGCGTTCGACGAGCTCGAGCGACGGGAGCGTTCCGTTGGCCTGCACCCAGTCGCGCACGGCCGCCGGCACCTGGCGCGCGTTGCGGACGTCGCCCATCGACTGGGCGCGGTGCGCGAAGACCGAGGCGAAGAGCTTGAGCGCTGCGGTGCGCGAGGCTCCCAGCGGCGTGAGCTGGGCGAGGAGTTCGTCGAAGTCGTGGTTTTTCAGGTTGAGCTGCGGGGGCGACACGCGGCCGCGCGTAGCACGGGGCCAGAACGGGGCGACAGTGGGTGCCAGCTGTCAGCGGCGGGAGACGGGTATTTCAGTGATGGCGGTTGAAACGGGAGTCGCGATCGACCTACACGCCCGGTCGGCCTGTAGCAGCAGTTTCTCTCTGGGGAGCAGACAACACATGAATCGTTCGACACGGTATCTCGTCGCGTGCGCGGCGATGGCGTTTGCCATCGGCTGTGGTCCCGCGAACAACAAGCCTGACGCGGGCAGCACTGGCGGCGGGTCGTCCAACACTGGCGGTGGCTTCGGCACGGGTGGCGGCTTCGTCACGGCAGGCGGCACGACGGCCGGTGGAGCGGCTGGTGGTCGCGCCGGTGGTACGGCGACGGCGGGTGGCACTGCGACGGCCGGTGGTACGGCGACGGCGGGTGGCACTGCGACGGCCG
>JBEOKA010000355.1:0-18718 GCA_040275325.1 Myxococcaceae bacterium
GCGTCCATCTTTCTTCATTTTCACGCCTTCATCTGGTGTGAGCAGGAGTCCCCAGTTGATGTTCATGGGCGCGAAGTGGCGCGGAGTTTCATCCTGCAGGTGCATGAGAAGCGAACCATAAGCGCAGGGCCGGGCGGGGAGCGCGGGCTCCTGCCCCTGCACGCGCTGGGCCACGCACATCCCCGCGTAGATGCCCATCGCCGCACTCTCGACGTAGCCTTCCACGCCCGTAAGCTGCCCCGCCACGTACACCCCCGGCCGGGCCCGCAGTTGGAGGGTCGCATCGAGGGCTTTGGGGGCCTCAAGGAACGTGTTGCGGTGAATCTGGCCCATGCGCACCCACTCGGCGTTCTGCAGGCCGGGCAGCATGCCGAAGATGCGCTTCTGCTCGGGCCAGGTGAGCCGCGTCTGAAAGCCGACCAGGTTCCACGCGGTGCCGGCGCGATCCTCCATGCGCAGCTGCACCACGGCGTACGGCCAGCGCCCGGTGCGCGGGTCGGTCAACCCGACCGGCTTCATCGGCCCGAACGCGAGCACCCGCTCACCACGCTCGGCCATCACCTCGATGGGCAGGCAGCCCTCGAAGTACTTCGGCTCTTCGAAGGCATGTGGCGTCACCTTCTGGCCGGCGCGCACCTCGGTGACGAAGCGCAGGTACTCTTCCTTGTTGAGCGGCAGGTTCAGGTAGTCGGCGCCGTCGCCCTTGCCGTAGCGGCTGGCGCGAAACGCGATCGACATGTCGATGGAGTCACCGGCCACGATGGGCGCGATCGCGTCGTAGAAATACAGCTTCTCTCCGGTGAAGCGGGCGAGCGCGCTGGTGAGCGCCTCTGACGTCAGCGGCCCCGTGGCGAAGACGACATCACCGTCGGGAATCTCGGTGACCTCTCCCGGCACCACCGTGATGCGGCCAGTCGCGGCCAGCTTGCGGGTGACCTCGGCCGAGAAGCCCTCACGTTCGACGGCGAGCGCGTCTCCCGCGGGCACCCGGTTCGCGTCGGCGGCGTGAAGAATGACGCTGCCCACGCGGCGCAGCTCGGCGTGCAGCATGCCGATGGCGCTGTCGGGGTTGTCCGAGCGCATCGAGTTCGAGCACACGAGCTCGGCGAACGCGTTGCTCTGGTGCGCCGGCGAACGTTTGACGGGCTTCTGCTCGCGCAGCACGACGTCGTGCCCGAGCCGCGCGAGCTGGTACGCACACTCGCTGCCTGCGAGGCCAGCGCCGATGACCGTGATGGGGGTGTTGGACACGAAGACTCCTCGAGCGTGCTGACGAACGAGGAGCTGTAGAGGTGACGCTGGCTCGACCGCAAGCCCCATCGAAGGAGCGGGTCGGTTGAGAAACTCAGTCGTCAGCCTTCGAGATCACGACGAAGCGGAAGTTCTCGAGCTCGTTCTGGCCAGCCGTGTACAGGACCGAGCTCAGCACTTCGTACGGAATGCGGCGGTCACCGATGATCGAGACCTCGTGCATGAAGGGGGCGCTCGGGTTGCGCTCGGCGATGTACTTGAGCTTTTCGACTTCTTTCTTGAGCGCGGCATCGAGCGGCAGAATCAGCTTGCCCTGGGTGTCTTCTTTCCGGGGCTGCATGTTCTTCTCGAGTGAGGCCTTCACCTTGTCGCCGACCAGAATGTGCTTGGGCGTGACGGTGATGGCGACCGTGTCTTTCGGCGTCAGGCGCGTCGTCGAGAGCGGCGGTCGAATGTCTTCCGAAGCCGTCATCGTCACCGACGAGGCCGTGTACGACTTGATGAGGAAGACGAGGATGATGGTCATGATGTCCATCATCGCGGTGATGTTGAGCTCTTTGATCTCGCCTTCGGCTTCGCGCTCTTTGCGCTTCTTCCGGGCCATGGCCTTTCGGAAGCGGTTGCGCGCGATGTCTTCTTCGGTGAGCTCGGTGGCAGGGTTGTGCGCGGCGGAAGCCATCGTGCAGGTCCTTAGAAGCTCGCCAGGGTGACGTCGGGGAAGAGCAGCTTCTTGTCAGCAGTCTCGCGCGTGGAGTCCATCGTACCGATCAACACTTCGTAGGCCGTATCAGCCTCGGCAGCGATGATGACTTTGCTCTCGTCCGAGAACGACGCCTTGATCTCCTTCATCTTGGCGTTGAGGGCGTTGTAGTCGTACGTGTTGTCGCCCTTCTTCGGAATGGTCGGCGGAGCGCCTTCTGCGGCCGTGCCGGTCTGCTCGATGCCAGGCAGCACGCCACCGGTCGCGGCGATGTAGAAGCCGTTCTTCGCGATCGCGACGGTCAGCAAGAGGGGCGGCTTTTCATCGGGGTTCCCACCACCACCACCGCCGCCGTACGACGGCGCGCTGACGTTCAGAATGCCGAACGTGGCGAGCCCCGACATCGACAGGAGCATGAAGATGATGAGGTTCATGAGGATGTCGAGGTACGGGACGATGTTCAGCTCGCCCGCTTCCTCTTCTTCCTTCGGCTTCAGCTTGCGCTTGGAGACGTGGAACGCCATGTCGCACCGTTGAAGCCCCTGACAGCGGGAGGCAGCTCAGGTTCCCCCGAGCCAACCCACCCAACCGAGCGGGCGGTCAGGAAGCCTTTTCGAAGTCCATCGCGCTGGTCTCACCGGCAGCACGCCGGGCCAGCAGGTTCTCGAGCTTCATCGCGTTCAGTTCGACGACCTCGATCATGCGGCGCGCGTACGCCGTGAGGAAGAGGTGGGCGATGATGCAGGTCACGGCGATGCCGAGACCGAAGGCGGTGTTGTTCATTGCTTCCGAGATACCCTTCGAGAGCAGGGCCTGCTTCTGGTCGGCGGGCACGTTACCGAGCGACTTGAACGTACCGATGAGGCCGATGATGGTGCCGATGAGGCCGAAGAGCGTCGCGATGTTCGCCAGCGACCACAGCCACTGAATGCGGGCGGTGATGTGCGGGGTCTGCTCGAGGATCGACTCCTCGATGGCCTTGGCGACTTCGACTTCGCCACGGTTCGCGCGGGTCAGGCCCGAACGAACGACCTTGGCGAGCGGCGCGTTGGGCGCGGCGCCACAGAGCTTCACCGCGCGGTCCGGGTTGCCGGTCAGCACGAGCTTGGTGATCTGCTCCATGAACGGGCCGGCGTTCAGGTTGTACCGGAACATCAGCGTCACGACGCGCTCGATGGTGACGGCGAGCGCGCACGAGAGCCAGAAGATGTTCACAAACATGAACGGTCCACCTTCTTTGAAGAAGAGGACCAGCGAGTCCTTGAAGGACCCTTCGGCTGCGTGCGCTGGTTCAGCGGTCAGCACCAGATCGAGAACTTGGTGAACCATCATGCTGGCGGACATGGAAGTGTCGATTTCCTTTCAACCCGACGGTGAAAGACCATGAGCTTCTAGTTGGCACCCCAGAGGTCGTCAACAAAGGAACGGCGCACGGTCACTCACGTTTTTCGTAACGCCTGCCGCTTCGCGAAACCAACCAACCTGAGATCTCGAGCTCCATCATCGCGGCGCTGACGACTCCGGACGAGTGCGCGGGCAGCGCAGCGATGGCCTTCTCCATGTCGAAGAGGCCCGGCGGCAGGGCGTCGAAGACCGCGCGCGCTTCCTCACTCACATCGCCCTTCTCGGCGACGATGATCTCGGGTACTGGCATCTCGAGCAGGCCGATCGCGGTCAGCACATCGCTCACGTCGAAGCACGGGCGAGCGCCTTCACGCAGCAGCTGCCGGCTCAGCTCACCGCCCTTCGGCCGAAGCGGCTCACCGGGAACGGCGAGCAGCGCCCTGCCCTGCTTCACGGCCGCGGCCGCCGTGTGACGCGCGCCAGAGCGTGCCTGACCGCGCACGCACACGACGACGTCGGCGCTGCCCGAGATGAGCCGGTTGCGCTGAACGAAGAGCCCCTTGTTGGCGCGCACGCCCGGTGGGTACTCGCTGAAGACGGTGCCGCCCCGGCGGTAGAGCTCGAGGACGATCTCCTTCGGCGTCGGATCGATCTGATCGAGCCCGCTGGCGACGAAGGCCCAGGTGAGGCCCCGCCCATCGAGCGCTCCCGCGTGCGCGCTGGTGTCGATGCCCTCGGCAGCCCCGCTGACGACGACGAGGCTCTGCTGCGTGCAGGTCTTCGCGAAGCCTCTCGTCCACGCCAGCCAATCGGAGTCGGTCTTGCGCGTACCCACGATCGCGACGCGGCCGCGCATCTGATCGATCGCGCCAGGGCCTGCGTAGAACAACAATGGCGGCGCCGAGGCGACGCTCACCAGCGCGGCAGGGTATTCGGGGTCGCCCTTGAAGCAGACACGTTGCTTCCGCTCCGAAAGGTGTTTCTCGATGGCTGCAACTCTGGGCTCGAGCTCGGGGCCTGCGAGCAGCTCGTCGCGAGTCGACGCGGGCACCTCGAGCATCGCCACCAGCTCACGCCACGGCGTCGAGAGCCAGGCCGCGGCCGGAACAAGCCGCTCGAGCCTCGCGACCGCCTGCGCTCCGACGCCCTCGCACGACCACAACGCCAACACCGCCCGCCGCTCGCCTTCGTTCATGGGAACCAGATACCTGACCGGTCTGACATGTAAGCGCGGCCACGCCCGACAGCCGGTGTTACCGTCGCGGCGTCTGACACTCTCGGGGCGAGCCATGAGCGACACCATCTCCATCGTCGGGCCCACGGACACCGTGGTGAATCCAGGGCAGCGATCGCAGGCCGTGACGATGCCGGCCGAGGCGAGGCGCTCGACGGTGCTGCCCCGCCTGCAGTGGAACGGCCCGGTGCCGACGGCGACGCCGACCAGCCGCGTGCGCTTCGAAGAGCTGGGCACGCTCGGCCGCGGCGGCATGGGCGAGGTGGTGCTCGCGAAGGATCACGACATCGAGCGCACGGTCGCCATCAAGCGCCTCACCGAGCAGCAGGATCTCGGCCTGCTGATGCGCTTCGTCGACGAGATTCGAATCGTCGGCTCGCTCGAGCACCCCAACATCGTCCCCGTACACGACGTCGGAGTCGACGAGGGCGGGCGCTACTATTTCGTGATGAAGCACCTGCGCGGCGACAGCCTCGAGTCGATCATCGAGAAGCTGAAAGCCGGCGACAAGGCGATGCACGAGCGCTTCCCGTTTCACGTGCGCGTGCAGGTCTTCATCGGCGTGCTCAACGCGATGGCCTATGCGCACCAGCAGGGCATCATTCACCGCGATCTCAAGCCGGCGAACATCATGGTGGGGCCGTACGGCGAAGTGACCGTGATGGACTGGGGCCTTGCGCGCAACCTCGCGACGAAGAGCGAAGCGCTTCCCGTCGCGAGCGTTCGTGAAGGCACGCTGCTGCAGACCCAGGCCGGCGCGGTGATGGGCACGCCGCTCTACATGTCTCCCGAGCAGGCGCGCGGAGAGCAGGACAAGCTCGACGTGCGCAGCGACGTCTACGCGCTCGCGGTGGTCTTCCACGAGTTCCTCTATCTCGAGCACTACCTGGGCTCACTCGAGGCGATGCCCGAGATCCTCGCGGCCGTGCAGACCACCACGCCGAAGATGTTCGACATGAGGCAGAGCCCCCACCAACCAAGCGTGCCGGCCGAGCTCGGCTGGTTTCTCTTGAAGGGCTTCGAGAAGGACCCGGCGAAGCGCTTTCAGAACGTGACCGAGATGATCGCGGCGATGCAGCAGATCGTCGACGGGCGCGTGAACGTGCAGTGCGAGCGCACCTTCGCCAAGCGCATGCTGCAGGAGGCGATTCACCGCGCTGACGCCCACCCGAAGACGGTGATCATCGGCACGGGCCTGGTGCTCTCGTTCGTGCTCGCGGGGCTGGTGAACAGCTTCATGACGTTCTTCTGACGGCTTTCTGTCACCGCCAGTCGAGTGGCAGACCGTTCGAGCGCTGCACGAGGCCTTGACCCGCCGCGCTGGCGAGGGCATTTCGGCGGCCGTCGTCACTCCCCGCCGCCCCGGAGCTGCCCATGAAGCTGCGCATCGCCGCGCTGACGAGCCTCGTGCTCGCCACGCCCGCCCTCGCCGACGAAGGCATGTGGACGTTCAACAACTTCCCCTCGGCCGAGGTGAAGAAGAAGTACGGCTTCGAGCCCACGAAGGAGTGGCTCGATCAGGTTCGCCTCGCCTCGGTGCGCATCGCGGGCGGCTGCTCGGCGTCGCTGGTGTCGGCTGACGGCCTGGTGATGACGAACCACCACTGCGCGCGCACCTGCATCGAGAACCTCTCGGGCCTGCAGAAGAAGGACTTCAACCGCGACGGCTTCTTCGCGAAGACGCTGGCCGACGAGCCGAAGTGCCCGGCGATGGAGATGAACCAGCTCGTCGAGATCACCGACGTCACCAAGCGCGTGCAGGACGCGACGAAGAGCGTCGCCGTCGACAAGTTCGCCGACGCGCAGAAGACCGAGATCGCGAAGATCGAGAAGGAGTGCGCGACGAGCGATGAGTTCCGCTGCGACGTCGTCACGCTCTACCGGGGCGGCAAATACGATCTCTACAAGTACCGCCGCTTCCAGGACGTGCGCCTGGTGATGGCGCCCGAAGATCAGATCGCGTTCTTCGGCGGCGACCCCGACAACTTCATGTTCCCCCGCTACGATCTCGACATGACGTTCGTGCGCATCTACGGCACCGACGGCAAGCCGCTGAAGAACGACACGTACTTCAAGTGGTCGGCGGGCGGCGCGAAGGAAGGCGACCTGACCTTCGTCTCGGGCAACCCGGGCGGCACCTCGCGTGGCCTCACCGTCGCGCAGCTCGAAGACGATCGTGACTACCGCCTGCCGCAGCGCCTGTTCCGGCTGAGCGAGATTCGCGGCCTCATCACCGAGTACCAGAACCGTGGGCCCGAGCAGAAGCGGCACTCCAACGACACGCTCTTCGGCGTCGAGAACGCGTTCAAGGCGCTCAAGGGCCGTCACGGCGCGCTCGCCGACTCCGGCTTCTACGGAAAGCTGAAGGCCAACGAAGACGACTTCCGCAAGAAGGTGAACGCGAACCCGAAGCTGAAGAAGGAGTTCGGCGCGGTGTGGGACGAGATCGCCACCGTCACGAAGAAGGCGAACGCCATGCGCAAGGAGTACGGCGCGCTCGAGGGCGGCCCCTACTCCGATCTGTTCGGCAAGGCGCGCACGCTCGTTCGGTACGCCGAGGAGTCCGCCAAGCCCAACGGCGAACGGCTCAAGGAGTTCACCGACTCGCGCCTGCCGCAGCTCAAGGCGCAGATGCTGTCGAACGCGCCCGTCTACAAAGAGCTCGAGATCGCGAAGCTGACCTGGTCGCTCACGAAGATTCGTGAAGACCTCTCGCCCGATCACCCGGTGGTGAAGAAGATGCTGGGCCAGAAGTCGCCGGCCGAGGTGGCGAAGGCGCTCATCGACGGCACGAAGCTCGACCTGCTCGCGGCTCCCGAGCCCGGCAAGGACCCGAAGACGGGCAAGCCGATGGCTGCGACGCCCGATACGTTCAGCCGCACCGCGCTCTTCAACGGCGGCAAGGCGGTCATCGACGCCTCGAAGGACCCGATGATCGAGTTCGCCCGCAGCTTCGACGCCGAGGCCCGCGCGCTTCGCACGAAGTTCGAGAACGAGGTCGAAGGCCCGCTGAAGAAGCAGCAGGAGCTGCTCGCGAAAGCCCGCTTCGCCGTCTACGGCCAGAGCATCTACCCCGACGCGACGTTCACGCTGCGCCTCTCGTACGGCGCGGTGAAGGGCTACCAGGAGGACGGGCGCACCGTGAAGCCGCTCACCACCATGGCGGGCGCGTTCGAGCGTCACACCGGCGCCGACCCGTTCGCGCTGCCGAAGACGTGGCTCGCGGCGAAGTCGAAGCTCGCGCTCGACACGCCGTTCAACATGGCCACGACGAACGACATCATCGGCGGGAACTCCGGTTCGCCCATGGTGAACAAGGACCGCGAAGTCGTCGGGCTGATCTTCGACGGCAACATTCAGTCACTGGGCGGTGACTACGGCTTTGACGAGACCCAGAATCGCGCGGTGGCCGTGCACTCGGCGGCGATCCTCGAGGCGCTCGAGAAGATCTACGGCGCTCAGCGCATCGTCGATGAGCTCAAGGGCAAGCCCGCCGCGACCGGCGCCGGCCAGCCCTGATCACCCCACCCGCTGCTCGAAGTCGAGGCGGTGGGCATACGCGCGTGACTGCCCCTTGCCAGCGAACGGCAGGACGAGGGGCAGCACGCGGTCGCGAACCCAGCGGCCGACGGGACCCGGGGCTTTGCGGTTCGAGTGCTGGCGGGCCGCTTTCATGATCGCATCGACGCGCGGCCTGCGAAGGCGCTCGAACTGCTGAAACGCAGCCGGCACGTCAGCCACGTCTCGCAGGCACTTCGCGAGCACCAACGCGTCTTCGAACGCCATCGATGCGCCCTGCCCTGCGCTCGGTGACATCGCGTGAGCCGCGTCCCCCATGAGGCAGACACGGCCTCGCGACCAGGTCGGCATGGCGTCGAGCTCGTACAGGCCCCACGGGCCAAGCAACGTGGGCGTCTGGCTGATGAGCGCTCGCACCCAGGGCGGATCATCACGGTGCAGCTCGAGCAGCCGGGGTCTGAGCTGCTCGGCAGGCACCGATCCGACGACGCCAGCGCCGTTGTGAAACCACCAGGTCTCGCCGTCGGCCGTCGTGAAGGCGCCGAAGAACGCCTGCGCGCCAAAGACCATCGTGTTCACGCCGGGAGCGAAGGGCAGCCCGTCGACCCGCGCAAACCCGCCGAGGTCGATCAACCCGGTGAAGGCTGGAGGTGGCGCGTCGGGCAGTCCGAGGGCCCGGGTCGTCGAGCGCAGCCCGTCGCAGCCGACCACGAAGTCGGCGCGCACCGTCTCACCATCGTCGCAGACGAGCTCGACGGCCCTCTCGGAAGCGGTCAGCCGCGACAGGCGTTTGCCGTATTCGACCCGCACGCCCGCGCGTACGGCGGCGTCGGACAGCAGGCCATGAAGCTCGCCGCGACGAATCATCGTCAACGCCCAGCCGAACTGCGCCTCGTCAGCCGAGCGGTCGAAGCCGCCCAGGACCCGGCCCTGATGATTGAGGAACTCGAAGGCCAGGCAGCGGTGCCCCCGCGCGGCGACCTCGCGATCGAGCTCGAGCCCCGAGAGCGCCTGCAGCCCGTTCGGGGCGACTCCGAGGAAGGCCCCCTCTGCCAGGGCAGGCCCGCTCCGGCTCTCGATCAGACGTACCGCGACGCCTGCCCGCCTCAGCCACAGGGCCAGCACCGGCCCACCGACTCCTGCGCCCACGATCACCGCCGTTCGTTGGTTCATCGGCGCACCATGCAGCCCGCGCTGACTTCACGACCAGTGATGCTTCGTGTACGAATCACTTCACTTCGTGAAACTCTCATCGATCGACCTGAACCTGCTGCTGGTGTTGTCGGTGGTGCTCGAAGAGCAGAGCGTCTCTCGTGCGGCCGCCCGTCTTCACGTCACGGCCCCTGCGGTGAGCAACGCGCTCTCGAGGCTGCGGGCGGTGCTGAACGACCCGCTGTTCGTCCGCCGCGGCCGCGGGCTGGTGCCGACGCCGAGAACGCTCGAGCTGGGCCCGGTGCTTCGACAGGCCTTCGTGGCCGTCGAGGCGTCGCTGAGCCAGGAGGCCTTCGAGCCGGCGACGTGCACCCGAACCTTCACCCTCGCCCTCTCGGACGCAGACCAGCTCGCGACGCTGCCCGCCATCGTCCGAGCGTTCGTCGCCACCTTGCCCCGAGCCCACCTCACCATCGCCAGCATCGACGCGCTGGTGTCGGGTGGTGGCCTGGCGAGCGAGGCGGTCGACTGCGCCATCGGGCCTCCTTTCCCGGGAGAAGGGCTGCACCGCACCAGGCTGTTCGACGAAGAGGCCGTCTACGTGGCGAGCAGCAGACACCCGCGCCTGAGGGGAAAGCTCTCGGCGAAGCAGTTCAACACCGAGCGTCATGTCGACCTTCACCTCGTGCTGGGCCGCCCCGGCGCCGGCCATCGCTCGGTCGAGCAGGCGTTCGAAGCAGCCGGGCTTCGACGCGAGGTGGCGATGACGGTGCCCTCGTTCGGAGCGGCAGCGAGCATCGTCTCGTCGACCGAGCTCATCACCGGCATGCCGCGCAGGGTCGCGCGCCAGCTGATGCCTTCGTTTCCACTCCAAGTGCTGCGGGGGCCGGGGCCACCGTTCGTCTTTCAGATGTTCCTGCACTGGCACGAGCGCACTCATCGCGACCCGGCAGCGCAGGCGTTCAGGAAGGTGATCGTCGAGGCCGTGGGCGAGCGGCCGCAGCGATGACACGGCATGCAGCTCGCAACCGCCGGGCTCATGCGGTGGCTCCTGCTGCTGTTCCTGACGGGGTGTGACGGCGAGCTCGAAGAACCAGGCGAGGACTTCGAAGAGCCTCCCTTCTGCGAAGCCGGTGAGGACTTCTTCGTCGAGCCTTTCATCGACGAAGCACCGGGCGTGGCCATCGTCGAGCTGGTGCACGTGGAATCGGACACTCCGGTTCCGCTCGAGCGTGGCGATGTCGACACGAGCCCCCTGCCCCACTGTCTTCCTTTTCCCACGTGTGTCGAGGCGCTGCTGCGAGACAAGCCGCTGTCAGGGCCCACCCACGCGGTGCTGCTCTTCGATGGTGTTCGGCTGCGCGCGAGCGCCGCGATCGATCAGCCGACGGGGATCTCGATCGTCGATTTGAAGCGAAGGCTCGTCGTCGAGCCCGCGCGTGCCGCCGACTTCGACTTCACCTTCGATGATCGCTCCGTCACGAGCTGCGTCGGCGCTTCGTGTCAGCAGCTCGACTTCATCGACGGCACGGCGACGCTCGTCACCTCGTTCCCACGGGCCACGTCACCGGAGCCAGGCGCGGAAAGCGCTTCACGATCGCCTTGAGCCTCGCGAGCGCGTCGTTCGTCACCGGGTAGTCGCAGGTGACGTCGAGGCGCAGCAGCCCGTTCGGCGGCAACGACTGCAGCATCAGCTCGGCGTCGTGAATGACCGGATCGACCAGCGGCGTGCGCACGAAGAGGTGCAGCTGCCGCCACTGATCGGCGGGCTTCAGCTTCACCTCGAGCTGCCGCCCCTTCAGCACCAGCGCGTCGGGGCCGTCATCGAGGGTGATCAGTCGATCGCGCAGCTGCCCGAGGTTCACGGCGACGCGATGAAGCCCGAGCTCCATCGTGCGCAGGCGGCCGAAGACGGGCGCCGTCCACAGCCACTCGAGCTCGTCGACGCCGAAGCGCCAGATCGCGACCGAGAGGAGCCGGAGATCGGGCAACGCCCGCGCGATGCGAAGCGCGTCGAGCTCGGCCGGCGACCAGGCCTCGGCGTTGCCAGGCCCATCGACGGCCACCGAGGTGAAGGGCAAGGAACGCTCGGCACCGAAGATGGGCAGCATCGCCTGCCGCGGCAGACCAGAGACCTCACGCAACGAACGAACGTGCTCGCTCAAGAGCTCCATCGGCACTTCGCCGTCGCGGTTGAGCAGCTCGATCGTTCGCAGCGTGGCCAGTGACGGCTCGTTCACCAGCCGCCCGTCGAGGGTCATTCGGGCGCCGACGAGGAAGCCCTTCTCCCAGAGCTGCCCGCGGCTCGACACCGCCTCGGCGAGTGGCCCCAGGAAGTCGTGGCGATGACGCTCGAGCAACCGATCGAGCTTCAGCTGGGCCTTGCGCGAGCGCTTGAGCTGCATCTGCAGCGCGATGAACTCACCGCGCGGGTCTCCAGCCTCGATCAACACGTCGGCGAGCACCTGCCGGGCGCCATCGTCATCAGGCCGCTCGTAGACCGCGCGAAAGAAGTCACCCGCCTGCATGCGGTGGTGTCTACGACTCGCTCCCGCACGCCGCCAGTGGTTGCGCCTGCCCGATGGGTGCGCGACAAACCCGCCATGTTGCTTCCCGAGCTGCAGGTGCTCACCTCGAAAGACGTCTCGACCGACACCGTGCTCGGTTGGCTGAAGGAGCGGTACCCCTCGGCGCGCGTGCACGTCGGCGATGCGGCTCCACCCGACTCGAAGTGGACGGTGTGGCTGCGCGTCGAGCCGTCGGGTCACCGTGACTGGCCGTGTGTGATCGTGCTCGCGTTCACGCAGGAGGTGGCCATCGTCGGCCCCTACCCCGAGCTCGAGCTGGCGAAGGTGCTGGGAGCGAGCGGCGTCGACTGCCTCGTGCCTCCGCGTGAGCTGGTGAAGAACCTGCCGAACGACGCGGGCTGGTCACTCGCGCTGCTCGGGGGCACCTGGCAGCTCGCCGACTTTCGCGGCGACGAAGGTGGGCCGCGCGGGTTCAACGGAGCCACGAAGCCGGTGACGCTGCCAGAAAAGCTCGGCGCGAACGCGCTCGACTTCGACGCGCTCTGACGGTCAGTGCTGGCCGGCGTAGGTGGGCTCGATCTTCAACACCTCGGCCTTGAGCGCCTCGTCGTCCTTCACGTCCTGCCCGAGCAAGAGCCAGTCGAGCTTCAAGGTTCGGCCGCCGATCGACTTCGTGAGCTTCTTCGCCTGCTCGTCGCGCCGCGTCTTCATGTCCTTCTGGAGCGCTGAGAGCGCCTTCTTGCCCTCGGGGTCCTTCGCCAGCTTCAACCGTTCGTCGACGGACTTGAGCTGGTTGTCGAGGTTGGTGAGCAGCTCCTGATCGCGCGCGGCTTCATTGAGATCAGCGAACGCGCCCTTCGCCTTGCCGAGTGAGAGCTCGAGCTTTCCGACGGCCTGACCGCGCTGCCCCGACGCGAGCAGGAACGTGTCCTTCACCTTCTGCGGCGGCACCGTTCCCCGGAACTCTCCCGACTGAATGACGAGGTCGACCGAGGCATCGAGCGCAGCGGAGAGCGCCATCGCCTCTTCGTAGCCGGAGGTGCAGAGCACGATCGTCAGCTCGTGCGGCGGCAGCTTCTTGAGCTCGGCCTGGAGCGCAGCGAGCGGCGGCGTGCCCATCAAGCCCATCACACCGGGAACGGGGCCCAGGCCCGTCACCGAGAGCAGCGCGACCCTTACCGCGTTTCGCTCGACGATGAGCGACTTCGAGAAGGCTGGCTTCCCCTCGAGCTCGAGGTTCGTCGACACGAGCTGAACGTTCGCCTTCTTCGCCTCGGCGATCAGGAACTCGGGGCCAGCCGAGAGATCGCGGTGACCGACGCCGAGCACGCTCGTGCCCAGGGCGCCCATGGTCGACATCACGAAAGAGGCGCGCTTCTTGTCGTCATCGGACGCACCGCCCACCGACCGGAACAGGGCGTTGCCGGAGTCGATGACGAGCGGCTTGCCCGTCAGCGTGTTCAGCACGGTCTTTCGTCTGGCCAGACCGCCAGTTGGGTTCGCGCGTCACCCGCAGGGCGCGACTTCGCCGCCGACGTCTCCGGTGTACGCGATGGTGAGCTGCTTCGGAGTCGCCGCAAGCACCGGCACGGCGAGGAACAACGACAGGCTGAGCGCTCTCACTTCTTGCCTCCCTTGGGAGCGGGCTTCTTCTCGAGCTCGGCCAGCCGCGTCTTCGCCAGCTTCGCCTGCTCGCTCTTCGCGTACTGCTTGATCAGCTCGTTCAGCGCGAGCTTGGCCTCGTCCATCATCTTCAGCTCTTTGAAGCAGTCGGCCGAGCGCAGGTAGGCCATGGGCGCCGACTTCGACTTCGAGAAGTCCTGAATCACCTTGCCGTACTCGTAGAGCGCCTCGCGGCACTTCGACTCGAGGAAGTGCACCTCACCCAGGCCGAAGTGTGCGTCACCCGACAGTTCGTCACGGGGCCACTTCTTGAAGAACTCGGCGTAGAGCTTCTTCGCGAGATCGTTCTCGCCCGCCTTCGCCTTCTCGTCGGCCAGCTTGAGGAACTCCTTCGGGTCGTCGGGGCGCTTGAGCTCTTCCTTCTTCGGCTCTTCGGGTTTGGCGACCGGGGCATTCGAGGCCGTCTTCTCGGAGGCGGAGAGCCGCGCCTCGAGCTCGGTGATCTTGAACTGGTAGCTCTCCATCTGGCCGCGCAGCGTGGCGACGTCTTGAATGGCGCTGTCGACCTTCACGCCGATGTTGGCGCCGGTGGTGCGCGAGGCCTGATCGAGCTGATCGAGCGCGGTCTTCAGCTGCGCCGTCGTGTCGTCGAGCTTGCCCTGCGTCTCCGACAGCGCGGCTTTCAGCTTCTTGTTCTCGTCAGAGAGCTTGTCGACGCGACCTTCGAGCAGCTGGCCACGATCGGCAGGAAAGAAGCACCCGCCGAAGACAGAGATGGAAACGATCGAGGTCACGAAGAGGCGGCGCATCGGGCGCGCACTGTAAGCACAGTGGCGGGGCTCCAGAGAAGAATCCTCCTGAGGGGCCGGCCAGTGCTGATGGCGGTGCCGGGGACGTGGCCCATTCGGGAGGGAGCGCCCGCTGGACGTCGTCACCACTGCACCTCGCACTGACCGGCCCGCTCGGTTCGCTGGTCGTTTGCGCTTCGGTGAGTGGAACGAGGGTTCAGCGCGACGCATTCCCGCGCGAATTCTCAAGCCGCCGAGCGCCTCCGCCGAGCGAGCAGGGTCACCAGGCCGAGGAGCGCAACCGCGTCGACGCCCGTCGAGCACCCCACGCAGCCGGTCGGCACCTTGCCCGCGGTGTCCGAGACGGGCGCGAGGCCCGCGTCACGAATGGTGATCTCGACGCGCGCCGGAACGGAGTCGAGCTTGCCGTCGTTGGCCACCACCTCGAGCACCACGACGAGGTCGGCGTTCAAGGGAGGCGCAGTGAACTTCACCGTGTCGCTCGTCTCATCACGCAGCATGATCGTCGGGCCGGCCACCTGCTTCCAGGTGAACGAGACGATGTCTCCTTGCGGGTCGAACGCGGTCGCCGTCACGCTGCTGGCTTCGCCTTCGGTCACCTCGAGCGAGGGTGGGACCATGACGGTGGGGGCTCCGCTGCCGTCGACGACGGTGACGACGAGGCGCTGCGGCATCGACTCGAGCGCGCCATCGCTG
The DNA here is from genome assembly GCA_040275325.1 of Myxococcaceae bacterium. Lineage (GTDB taxonomy): Bacteria > Myxococcota > Myxococcia > Myxococcales > Myxococcaceae > Xiheimicrobium. The sequence continues at coordinate 14,857 of JBEOKA010000355.1, forward strand.
GCCGTCACGTCGAAGCCCAGCTGCGTGTTGGTCTCGACCGACGGCGCGACGAACGAACCCATGTTGAGATCGACGAGAGGCCCTTCGCGCTGCACGAAGAGGATCGTCACCGGGTCGCCGTCGGGGTCGGTGCCCATGCCCGTGAGCGAGACCGTGTCGCCCTCACGCACCGAGAGGTTCATCACGGGCGAGAGCGTGGGCGCGCGGTTGTTCGAGCAGGTGTTCGGGTCGGGCGCGATGCTGGTGAAGGGCAGATCGGTGAGGCCCGTGAAGGCGATGTCGTCGACCTCCCAGCCCTTCACGGCGGCGGCGTCGTCGGCCCCGATGCGGAAGCGCACCCGAACCGTCTGGCCCGCGTACATCGTGCCCATGTCGACACGCTCGGTGTTGAACGTCGGGTAGTTGGGGCTCTTGCCGGCATAGCCACGACGGCCACGTAGCGGGTTCGTCGTCTGCGTGGGGAAGACACCCGTGTAGCCAGGCATCGCGTTGGCGCCGAGATCGGTCCACGTGCGGCCGTCAGTCGAGATCTCGAGCGCGGCGCCGTCGAAGAACGTCGTCGCGTCGGCCTCGAAGTCGAAGCGGTGCTTGAAGGTGAGCGTGAACGGGCCCGAGCCCACCACGAGCGGAGGCGAGATCAGGTAGTTGTCAGACGGCGCCGCAGGGTTCGGCCCGAACCACCAGTGTGAGGTCGGAGAGTTCGCCGAGATGCGCCAGTCGGCGCCCTGCGAGTAGCGGGGGTCGCTGCCCGTCGTCCACCGAGACCTCTGCGCTTCGACGTCGTCGGTCGCGGTGCCGTTGGGGCGCACGTTGCTGTTGAGGCGGGCGCGGAACTCCTTCGTGATGGGGCCCGCGACGGCGAGTGAGGGGTCGGTCGCCGAGACGGTGAGCACCACACCCTGGAAGCCGCGCACGCCGCGCAGGGTGACTGGCACCGAGACCGTCGTGGAACCAAACGGCTGCGTCATGGGCACCGTCACCATCGGCCCCGAGGGGAACGTGAGACCGGTCGAGGTCGTCGAGAGCGTGACCGTCGTCGCCATGAGCGGGCCGACGCCGACGTTCTTCACCGTGACGTTCACCTTGCCGATCTCATCGGTGTCGAGCACGCCGTCGTTGTCGCAGCTCATCGTCGAGTCATCGATCGTGATGTCGGTGATGGCGAGCGAGTTGCCGACGACGAAGCTCTCGACGGCGGGGCGGTTGTCAGACGCGTCGCGATCGGGCGCGGTGGCGAGCATGCCCATGCCGCGGCGGGCGAAGGCGCCCCAGATGAGCGCGAAGTCCTGCGGGTCACGCGCCACGGCGGCGGCGAGCAACGCATCGCGCGCCTCGACGAACGTGGGCATCATCGGCGTGAGTTTGTAGGCCGCGACGAGGTACCGCAGCATGCGATCCTGCGCCTGCTCGAAGCTGAGCCGCGGGCTGTCACGCAGCATCGCGACGTAGGCCTCCCACAACATCGTGCACCACACCTCGCCGGTCGAGTGCACCTCGGCGTTGAGCGAGCCGTCGAGGCCGTACGCGGTCGGGACGATGGGCAACGCGACGCCACGTTGGATGTGTTTGAAGGTCAGCCCGTTCTTCGCGAAGTCCACCGTGTAGGGGATGCGACGCACGCCGTAATAGTGACCATCTGCCGCCGTCGCCGAGGTCGTGTAGCCACCGACCGCCCAGGTGCCGTTCCAGTTCGCGTTCGACGGCACGTTGATGTCTTCGGCGCGCACCATCATCAGCAGCGCGTGAAAGTCGCTCCAGCCTTCACCCATGCCGGCGGACTGCGCGGCCGACAGACCGTTGCCGTCGCCGATGAGACGGTTCGAGATGTAGTGGCCCCACTCGTGCGCGATGATGCCGTTGTCGAGCGTGCCGTCGCGATCAGTGGTGGCGCTGCGGAAGAGCGTGACGGTGATGGTGCCGTTCGTCGCCGCGGTCTTGAGCGTGGTGCCCGCCGTGCGCGTCATCGACATGGCTGGAATGAGCGTCTGCGGCATCGGCGTGCCGACGAGCTCGGGCGGCTGATTCGAGGCGGTGTTGTCGGCGATGATCACGCCGAGCGCGCCGTTCATCTGCGCGACCTGAACCTTCTGCACGAAGGTGCAGCCACCTCGGTCGACGAGCGCGATCTTGCCCATCACCGGCGCGACGAAGGTGGCCTGGCAGCCGTCGTTCACCGTGCCGCCCATGCCCGCGGGGTCGCCGTCGTTCACGTACACGACCTCGGCGGTGACGTTGTACGTCTGCGGGCCGAAGGCAGCGCCGTTCGCGGTGACGTTGGCGCCGTTGTAGCTGAGCCGCTCGGTCGAGGTGCCGGTGAAGATGTACATCTGCATGCGCGGGCGCGAGCCGTCGGCGGGCGTCGACATGTTCGCGTTGCTGCGGCCCGAGTTGTCCTGGCCCTCGGCGTTGATGGGGTCGTTCTCGATGCCGCCGCGCCCGAAGTTCGAGGTCTGCGCGTTGCCCGAGCGCTCGTCGAAGCCGCGGTCGTAGTACCAGTCGTGCAGGAAGTTGATGTCGTAGAAGAGCTGGGTGGCAGCAGCCATGCGCTGCTCGGCGCTCACGTCGGGGTTCACCATCGGGTCGTAGGTGCGATCGAAGACGAGCACGCCGGCGTCGGGGTCTCCGGTCGGCGTGGGCGCGACGTCACCCGCGCCGAAGCCGTTGGGCCGCGCCGCGTCGATGTACGTGAACGTGTTGTTGCCCTCGGTGCGCGTCGCGTTCGCCGGGAGCCAGGGATCCATCGTGCTGATGGGGCCGTACTCACGCGTCACGAGCTCGGGCGCGACATAGGGAGGCTGAAACTGGTTGGGCGCTCCAGCGGGGTGCGGCGTGGGCGAGGTGCCAGACGGCGCGTCGAACGGAAGACCGATGCCCGTGCTCTCGGCCCACACGCGGAAGCTCGCGTCGGCGGTGAGGTTCTTCTGGAACAGCACCTGCCCATCACGGCCCGAGATGACGAAGCTGAAGTAGCGCGAGTCGGTCTCGCCTTCGTTGAGCTCGATCTCGACGTAGTAGCCGGGCTCGAGTCCATCGGGCGTCGGGAACCACACGCGACGGCCGCGCACCGGCGTCGGCTCGTCACCGAGCTGCCAGAGCTGGTAGCCGTCTTTGAACGCGAGCGGCTTGAGCGCCGAGGCTTCGACGCCCTGCCCCGTCATCGAGCTGATGGCGGAGGCGGCGGCGGTCGACGGCGTCAGCGACCAGCTGCCCAGGCGCTTCGTCTCGGGCGTGAGGTAGCCCGAGATCGCGACCACGACGTAGTCCTTCGTCATCGCGACCTTCACCTCGTCGCGGAAGACGCGCACGCCGGCGATGTCCTGCTGGAAGGTGGCGATGACCGCGCCCTGATCGTTCAGCTCGTGCAGGTTCGACAGACGCGCCTCGGCCCACCGCGTGCGATCGCCGCGATAGAGTTCGGCGTGCGTGAACAACGTGCGACGCGCGACCTGCTCGGCCGTGAGACCCATGTCGCGAGGCGTCCGCGCTCCCGCGGGAGGACGGCCAGCCCAGAAGAAGGTCGGAACGCCCAGACGGGGCTCGGTCGACGAGATGAAGCCGTTCGCGAAGGCTTGTCGCGCCTCAAGCGAGAGCGCATCGGGCGACACGAGCTCGCGGCGTTCACCACGGCTGAGGAACGCATCGGGAGCGGCATGCACGAGCGTGCTGCACAGGGCAGCGACGGCGATCGACAGTCGAGTGGCGAGCGGTGTGTTCATGGTGGCTCCGGGTGGTGTCAGGGCTGCTCCCCAGCCCCACATTGCGCGGCGCGAAATACCGACACGCGCTTCACATTGCAAGTCGATAGACGTGTTAATTCATGGACTTACGCGCTCGTTTTCTGCCGACAGCCAGATAACAGCAT
>JBEOKA010000356.1:0-32513 GCA_040275325.1 Myxococcaceae bacterium
CACAGGGGCGCATGGCCGAGCTGACCTGCAGCGCTCGGCGAGCGAGCCGGCAACGGAGCCACGAGCCAGCCGAACGTCACAGCGAACCGGTCGCGGCTCGACGGGCTGATCAGCTCAGCAGCAGCCACGCCGCGATGATGATGACGACCATCAGGCCCGCGAGGCCGGCCTTCAACGCCAGCGTGAGCCCCTCCTCAGCGGGCGACTGCTTCAACGGAGCCGTCGCCTCTTCCACCACCGACTTCGCCAGCGGCCCGGTCTGCTCCTCGGTCTTCGACGGGCTTCGTTTGTCGGTGACGTCGTTCCACGCGGGCACGGCGTCGGTCTTCTCGTTCCACGCAGGCACGCGCTCGGTGCGCAGGTTGGCGGCGCCCTGCTTCTCGTCATCAGACAGCGTCTGCCCGGGTGTGTTGGCGACGGGCGGCAGGTCGGTGACGGTCTCGGGCAGCGTTGGTCGTTGGTCAGCACCGGGCCCGGGCACAGGGCCCACCGGCACGACGGGCCTGGGCGGAGTCGCGACCCGGGGAGCCGTCATCGCCCCCACCTCTGGAGGCACCGACATGGTGTCGGGCGAGATGACCTCGGCGACCTCCTCCTGAAGCTCGGTGCGGCTGGGCAACGGCGAGGGCCTCGACACCGCCGCCAGCATCGCCTCGGCCGTCTCACGCCGCGGCAGCTGCACCGACGACACCTTCGCCGCGAGCACCAGCTCTTCGACGAAGGCCGCGACGCTCGCCTGCCGGTCTTGCGGCTTCTTCGCCATCGCCTTGAGCAGCACCTTCGACACGGCCTCGGGCACCTTCGCGTTCGCCAGATGCGCCGGCTCGGGAATGTCGTTGAGGTGCTGCAGCAGCATGGCCTTGGTGTCTTCGTCGGCGTACGGGCGGTGGCCGACGAGCAACTCCGAGGTGAGCAGGCCGAGCGTGTAGAGGTCGCTGCGGCCGTCGAGCGCGCCCGCCATCACCTGCTCGGGCGACATGTACTGCGGGCTGCCGAGCGCGACGCCGGGCCGGGTGAGGTTCGGGTTGTGCGTACGGGTCAGCCCGAAGTCGAGCAGCGTGACGTGGCCCTCGTCAGAGACGATGACGTTGCCGGGCTTCAAGTCGCGGTGCACGTAGCCGCGGGCGTGCAGGGCTCCGAGCGCCGCCGCCATCTGCACCACCAGCGGCAGCACCTCTTCCAGCGCGAACGTCTTCTTCTCCTTCATCACGCGCGTGAGCGGCCGCCCGCGCACGTACTTCATGACGAGGAAGGGAATGGTGCCCTCGCGCTCGACGCCATGCAGGCCGGCGAGGTTCGGGTGCTCGATGCGCGCCATGATGCGCGCCTCCTGCTCGAAGCGGGTGCGGTACTCCTCACGCTCGGCCAGCTTCGGGTGCAGGAACTTGAGCGCCACCTCGCGGTCGACCGACTTCTCGGTCGCCAGGTACACCGTGCCCATGCCGCCCTGCCCGAGCCGCCGGTCGAGCCGCCACTTGCCCAGCACCACGCGCCCGACGTTCGGGTCCTCGACGACGAGCAACCGCCCGCACGTTCCACACGGCATCACCTTCGGCTGAACGGGCCCGTCGTGCTGGCTGTCGCTGTCGGGCGCACGAATCGACGATGGGTCGACCATCACCGGTGCGCCGCACGGGCACACCAGCCGTTTCACGCCCGGCTTCACGCCTGAACGACGAGCTTCCGCCACGAAGGAACTCCACCTCTGCTGGGGGCGCGCTGTTTACGGACTGAATGAAATGTTTTCAGGACTTCCGCCGAGCACCTGAAACGCACGGGTGACAGTGTCGCGCACCTCGAAGGGGCTGACCATCATCAGGGCAGGCGGCCGACGCGCGGCAGGAAGCGGCCCACGCGACGCGCCCATGCGACCCACGCCTCGCTGTGGAGCCGTCGAAGGAAGGGCTCTTCGACGAAGCGCACCTGCAGCTCGACGGCCACCAGGAGCGCCAGCGCGGCGGCGACTGAGAGCGCGTTCGGCCAGAGCCCCACCAGCCCAGCCGCGAAGGCGAGCATTCCGGTGAAGATGGGGTTGCGCACCACCGAGAAGAGCCCCGCCGTCACGAGGGCCGTGCGGTCGCCGACCCGCACACCGATGCGCCAGCTCGTGCCCATGCCCGACTGCGCGATGAACGTGAGCAGCGCGCCGAAGCACGCGGTGATGACTCCGGGCGCGGCAGGCGTCTCGACGGCTGGCGGCATCATGAGCGCGAGCGGTGTCAGCACGAGGCTGGCGATGAAGGCAGCGCCTCCCCACCAGCCCGCCTCTCGTGGAGTTCCCGAGAGACCATGAATGCCCCACGCGCCGGTGCGCAGCCGATGCAGGAGCGGGCGAAGCACGAGCGCGCCGAGAAAGAAGATGGTGACGAGGGAAGTGGACAGCTGGAGTCGTGTCATGCCGCGAAGACGCGCGCGCCCGCTCGACCCTTACGGAGGGCTGTAAGGATGACGAGGGCCCAGCCGTCATCACGCCTGATGAACGTTCAGACACCCGAGGGCGCCGTCATGAGAGGGTCGACGCCGATGCCCTCCCGAAAAGCGCAGCCCGTCACCGAGGCGCTCGCCGCCCGTCGAAAGGAGCTGGTCGACTACGCCCGTCGCCGCGTGGGCCCTGCCGCAGAAGACGTGGTGCAGGACGCGTCGGTGCGCGCGCTCAAGAAGGCCGAGCAGCTGTCGAACCCGCGCGCGGCGAGGGCATGGCTCTTCACCATCGTGCGCCGGGTCATCGCCGAGCGTCGTGAGCCGGTACCAGTGGCCGCCGCTGAGCTCGAGCCCGAACGCGTCGTCGACGGCTGCGACTGCATCGTGGCGCAGGTTCGCGCGCTGCCCGAGGCGCAGGCGAAGCTGCTCATGCGGGTGGTGGTCGAGGGTGTCAGCGTCACCGCGCTGGCCGACGAGCTGGGCATCACGCCGAACAACGCGTGGGTTCGATTGCACCGGGCGAGGCAGGCGCTCAAGGCCCAGGTGGCCGACCACTGCGGCACGACGTCTCTGCGGCAGTGTCTCGACTGCGGCTGCATCGAGCGCGGGTGCTGCCAACCTCAGTCGTAGGCCTCGAGGTGCACCTGCTTGCGGTCGACGCCGAGCTCGGTGCGCAGCACTTCGCGTGACGCGGTGAGCATCTTCTTCACGCCGCAGATGTACGCGTGGGCGTTGGGGTGCGTGGCGGTGAGCTCGCTCCAGAGCGCCTTCACGTGGGTCTGCACGTAGCCCCTGCGGCCGGTCCAGCCGTCGGGCGGACGCGAGAGCGAGGGCAGAAACCGGAGCTGCGGATGCTGCGCTGCGAGAGCGGTGAGCTCGTCTCCGAAGAGCAGCTCATCGGGAGCCCGCACGCCAAACAGCAACCAGAGCGGCTCGGTGCGACCGGCCGCGAGCGCGTGATGAACCATGCCGCGGAAGGGAGCGACGCCCGTTCCTGTCGCGATGAACAGTGACGGCGCGGCGGTGTCGAGCGGTCGGGTGAAGGTGCCGGCGGGGCCCTTCACGTCGAGCGAGGTGCCGACCGCGACGTCGTGCAGAAACGTGGAGCCCGGCCCCGACTCCACCTTCGTGACGGCGAGCTCGAAGCGCGGGCTCGAGTTCGGCGCCGACGCGAGGCTGTACGAGCGGCGAATGGCACGGCCCTTCTCGTCCTGCAGGGGGAAGATGAGCTGCACCCACTGGCCGGCGTCGAAGTGAAACGGCTGGCCGTCAGCGCGCTCGAAGGTGAGGTGGCGCACGCGCGGGCCGAGCATGCGTGCCGCGACGACTCGGGTGCTGAAGGTCTCGGGAACGAGGGGAGCCGCCATGGGCGCTCTCATGTGCAGCGCGGCCTCCGAAGTCCAGTCTGCCTTCGGGCGACACTGGTCAGGTCGTGCGCACGAAGTCGGCGACGGTTTGAATCAGCTTGTCGCCCACGTCTTCCTGCAGAAAGTGACCGCCGCCTTCGAGCGTGACGTGCTTCTGGCCCTGCGCACCGGGGACGATGGCCTGGAAGATGGCGTCGCCTCCCTTTGTGATGGGGTCGCCGTCTGAGAACGCGGTGAGGAAGGGCTTCTTCCACTCGCCGAGCACCTCCCACGCCTTGCGGTTGCCGACCGTCTGCGGGTCTTCGGGCGTCGAGGGCACCAGCATGGGGAACTGGCGCGCGCCGGCCTTGTACCGGTCGTCGGGAAACGGCGCGTCGTAGGCCGCGATGACCTCGGCCGGCATGGGCTTCACGCAGCCCTTCGCGACGATGGCGCCGACGTCGAAGCTGGGCGTCGACTGCGAGAACTCCTGCCAGCGGAAGAAGGCCTTCGGCATCGGTTGGTCACCGGTCGGAAGAAACGTGTTCGCGGTGACGATGCGCGAGAAACGTGACTGCATCTCCGTCGCGAGGCGCAGGCCCAGCAGCCCGCCCCAGTCCTGACAGAGCAGCGTGATGTTGGTGAGGTTTTGCGTCTCGATGAAGGCTCGCAGCCAGTCGAGGTGACGCTGGTACGTGTAGTCGCTGCGCTGCGTGGGCTTGTCCGAGCGGCCGAAGCCGATGAGGTCGGGCGCGATGGCACGCAGGCCGACGTTTGCGAAGCGCGGCAGGAACTTTCGGTAGAGGAAGCTCCAGGTGGGCTCGCCGTGCAGGCAAAGCACCACGGGCGCATCTGTGGGACCGGCCTCGACCCAGGCCATGCGCGGGCCGCCGACGTCGACGAAGCGGGGCGTGAAGGCGAAGTCGGGCAGTGAGGCGAAGCGCTCATCGGACGTGCGCAGGAGGTCCATGTGGCCCAAGACATGACCCACCCGCTCGACCATGGGAAGCGGAGGCCGGCATGATTGGGCGAATGAAACCGGCGCTCTTCAGTTCTCTGCCCCTTGCCGAAGCGCTCAGCCTCGCGCGAACCCAGAAGCGTCTGCTGCTCATCGACTTCACTGCCGATTGGTGTGCGCCGTGCAAAACCATGGACCAGACGACGTGGGTGGACCGGAAGGTCATCGAGTGGGTCGAGCGTCACGCGATTGCGGTGCAAGTCGATGTCGATGCGGACGAGGCGACGGCGAGCCGCTTCGAGGTGCGTGCAATGCCGACCGTGCTCGTGCTTCGCGACGAACTGGTGCTCGATCGCTCGAGCGGCGCGCGCCCGGCTTCGGCGTTGCTCGAGTGGCTCGAGGGGGTGCTGGCCGGAAGAACCGAGCTGCAGTCGCTGCAGAAGCAACTCGACCCCAAGAACCCGAGCGAGAGTCTGCGGCTCGCGGAGAAGTTGCTCGAGGGCAATCACCTTGCGGAAGCCCAGGCCCACCTCGAAGCGCTGTGGCTTCACGGACACGAGTGGCAGCCCGAGTGGATCGGCGTACGCATGTCGTATCTCGTAGGCACCATTGACGAGCTCATCACGCGGTCTCCCCAGGCTCGCGAGACGTTCGGTGCCATCCGAGACCGATTGACGCCCCGGCTCACGACTCCGGAAGCGGTGGAAGATTGGCTCGCGCTCAACAGCGTCCTGGGGCACCAACAGCGCTCGCTCGACTGGTTCGACACGGTGAAGCAGTCACCTCCAGAGTGGCTACAGGCTGAGCGTCAGCTCTTCGAGCTGCTTGTCGAATCGGAGCGCTGGGCCGACCTCGGCCGGTTCGTCAGGTCGCCAATCGTCGAACTCGAACGTCACCGCGACATCGCAAGACACATGGAGGAATCAGCGAGCCGATTGCCCAACGCGGGTGACCTGATTGAGTACGGACGACAGAGCGTGCGCGACTGGGCGAAGACAATGATCACCGCGCTTCGAGCCGCTGGCCGCGAAGACGACCTGAAGGCCCTGCAGAACGACGCGCGCCGCCATGATCCCTCTGAAGCGATGCGAGCCGCGACGGAGGAAGTGCGGCTCACTTGAGTGACGGCTCGTCGCTGCCCGCGCTCAGGGTCAGCTGCAGCCGCGCACGGCCATCGGCCCCGCGCCCAGCTCGCTGCGGCATCGGCGGCCCATCAGAGAGACAGTCTCCGAACGAGAGCACCGCACCAGGGTCGAAGCGCTTCGGCTTCCACGAGAGCACGACGTCGAACGGTTTCTGATCATCGAACGAGAAGCGGCGTTCACCGTCGACCTCGGTGACCGCGAGCGGTTCGCCGTTCAATCGCTCGAGCCGGAGCTCAGTGGCCTCGGTGCTGAACGCGACGCACTGACGCGTGCAGGTTCGCGCCTCGACCTCGACGATGGGCGCGAAGAAGTGTCGCACCGCTCCAGCGGGACCTGCCTCAAAGCCATCGATGGCCGCGCCGAGACGTGACGGCACTTCCCCGACCGTCAGGCCGAGCGACACGAGCGCGAGCGAAGCCACGATGATGATCCGTCGCCGCACGCGCGCTCCTTCAGCGGGAATACAGCCGCCACGATCCCGACTCTTGCAGCAACGTCCACGTCGGGCCTTCTGTTCCGACGGGAGGCGGAAACGCGACGCCCTGCCCTCTCGTCAGCACGAAGTCGTACTGCGCTCCTTCACGCGCGTTGTCGTACTCGTTCGGCTTGAACTCCCAGGGCCACGGGCGGGTCCACGGCACCTTCCCCTCGCGGTAGCGCACCACCGACTGCGGCAGGTCGACGAACGACGGCTCATTCGCGCCGTGGTTCCACACGCGGTGGTACGCGCTCGCGTGACTCACGATGGAGTCGTTCACCACCGCCGAGCCGTCGTCGAAGGTGAGCTGCAGCACGCGCTTTTCAGGCAACTCCTTCAACAGCGCCACGCCGCGAAGTTCATCCTGCGCCTGCGAGACGTGCTGCTCGACGTTCCACGAGCTGATCAAACCGACGGCTGCGACGACGGCGACGACCACGCCGCGCGCCCGCCCGTTCCACACGAACGGAGCGAGCATCAACGTCACGGGAAGGAAACGCGTCGAGAGGCCCCAAAGCCAGCCACGCTCGAACGGAAGCGCCAACGTCAGCGCCGCAGTCGAGAGGAACAACGCCAGCCCCGGCCGTGAGAACGACTTCGCCTCGGCGAGCGCGACGATGGCGAGCAGCAACACGCCCAGCAACACGACGTCGAGGTCGCCGCTCCACCGGTCCATCAGCCACGACGGCGCCTCCAGCAACAGGTGCTTCGGCGACCACCACCGCCCGTCCATCGAGACGGCGAAGCGCGATGGGTCGACATTGGTGACGCTGCTGAACGCGAGCCACCCAACGCCTGGAACCACGAGCGCAACGAGCCCGGTCAGTCGACGCCACTCGAAGTGCCTCGTCGCAACGACCGCGAGGGCCGCGACGCCGAGCCACACGACGGACGCGAGGTTGAGAAAGAAGACCGCGAGCGACAGGGCTCCGACGAGGACGTGCTGGCGACGCGAGGGAATGACGACGCCGCCAACCTCCGCCAGCGCCCACACCACCAGCGGCGCCGCCATCACGAAGGGAACGAAGCCGAGCGTGAACGGCCGCGACCACAACAGTGGAATGGCGACCAACGCCAACCGCTCATCGAGCTCGAACGTCTTCGCCAGCCGCATCAGCGCGGCGACGAGCCCGACCGACGACAGCACGAGCAGCGTCTTCAGCGCCGCGACCGGGCCTCCGACGAGCGGAGCGAGCAGCGCGCCCAACACCGCCATCAACCAGTACTGCGTGTGCAGAAAGTCGAGCTCGTACCAATTCGAGAGCGGGCCGTTCGTCCACACGTCCGAGAGGGTCGCGATGGTGGCTGCGTGTTCGGGGAAGTCGGTGATGGGCGGAAACTCGTGCCGCAGCGGAGCCATCGCCAACGCCGCGAGGCCCAGCGCCAGCACTCTGAACGCCGCCGTCGACACGGCCCGCGGCCTACACCGGTCTGGTCACCTTCGGCGAGGAAGCTCGACCGAGGTCGTCCGAACTCCGTCGAAGCGCGCCGACCTTCTGCGAAGTTCGACAGCGGACAAGCACCGCTCGGTGCCCGTGCTGACGGCGAGGCCGCTCCATCAGCGGACCACTCGCTCCAGGTGACGCCGGTCGCGCTTGAAGTACGGGCCATTTCCGTTCGTCGCCGACCTCACTGCGATCAACCTGTCGGCGTGCCGAGGAGCCGACGCGCGCCGAAGCACAGCAGCGCGGCGCGAGCTTCAGGCTGACTGGGTCCAGTCCTTCGGCGCGGCGAGCACCGGAGCGCGTGGGCGATGGAATCGCTCGTCGACGCTGGCGTCACCTTCGAGGGAGTTCGACCACCACGAGGTCGTGCGTCGTCACCTCGGCGCCATCGACGGCCAGCGCCTCGAGCACGTCAGCGCGAACGGCGCGGGCTCGCAGCACCACACGCGTCGGGCGGGCCACCGTGACGGAACGCGTGGCTCCTGCTTCGAGCGCGCCCGAGACGATCTCCTTCGCATCGGTGATCAAGGGAACCTCGAGCCCGTCACGCAGCGTCTTCGCGCGCAGGTTCATCACCTCATGGCGCTCGTCGGCCGTCTCCACGTCGACCCACACGTCGCGCAGCACCGCCACGCCCGTCGGCACCGCGTGTCGCGTCACGTTCTTCACGGTGATGACGACGTCTCGCTCGCCCTCGACGACCGACAGCTCGAGCCCCTTCCTCCACAACGCCTTCGCGCGTTCATCGGCCTGCGCACGAACTTCCGCCGAGGCTCCCCACGCAGGGTCGACGCCCGCGAAGCGATGCCCCGAGGCCTCGTGACAGCTCAGACAGGAGTCTTCCCCTTTCGTCTCGCGAAACTCGGTCAGCGTGCGCTCGTCGAACAGCGCCGGGCCGTGCACTTCGTGACAGGTGCCGCACAACGACGCGCTCGTGAGCAGCCCGCGCGGAGCCACCTCGTGCGCCGCGTTCGTGAACGACTTCGCGCGCGACGAGAGCGGTTGGTCCACATCGACCACCAGCGCACCGTTCTTCTCGCCACGATTCCCGACCGCGCTGTGACAGCTCACACAGCCGATGCGCTCCTCGCCCGCGTGCCCGGGAGAATGACACGCGACACACCGCGCCTTCGCCGACGCACCCCACGCCTGTTCCACTCTCGGCAACAGCGCCTCGAAGACGGGAGACGCCGTGCTGCGCGCGTGGCCCGACTCGCTCCAGCCCGCGTGTTGATCAGCGTGACAGCTTCCGCAGAACTCCGAGCCCGCGGCGTGCGGAGCCGAGGCCCCGCACCCGGTCAGCACCACAAGGGCCAGCGCTCTCACGCGCCGCCGAGGTGAAAGGTGAACCCGAGCTGCGCCTGACCGAGCAGAAACGGCTTCACGTCTCCACCGACGGCGCCCGTCCAGCCCTGCACCGAGCGGTCATTGCCGAACCACGCCACCGCCTTCGCCTCGAGGAAGAACGAGAGCCGGTCGTGCAGCGCGAGCTCGAGCCCTCCACCGGCGTGCGCCCCGACGAGAATGGTGTCGGCTCTCGGAGCGCCTGGCTCTTCGGGGTGAAAGAAGCTCGCCGTCACGCACATGCCCAGCAGCGGACGCAGGCGAACCACCTGCCCGATGCGTAACGGGACGAACAGGTTGAAGCCGATGGGGTGGTCGTGTCGCAAACCGTGCGCGACGGGAACGATCAGCGCTTCACCAAAGAGGTCGAGGCCGAGAAACGAGAACGCCTCGTAACGAATGCGGCCACCCACGCCGCCGCCGCCGTACGCACCCGCCCAACCCGTCGCGTACGCACCGAGGCCAAACGTTCGCGTGAACGGGCTCCGCGTTGCCGGCGTCGTCACCTCGACGGTGTCGGCGAGGCTCACTGCACTGATCATCATCACGGCCATGAAGACGCAGCGTGTGTTCATGCCGCGGTGGTTCCCGAATGGGCAGGGCGCGTTCAAATGTTCCGCGGTGGATCGCTTCAGAATTCCCTGGCAACGAACCACGGCTCGATTCTGGGCTGGCGTCGCGGCGCCGAGTGCGGTTTTGACGGCCCATGTCCAGGAACGTGAAGATTCTCGCAGCGTTGGTCGGCGTCTTCGTCGTCATGCAGCTCGTGCCCTACGGCCGCGACCACACGAACCCACCGGTGAAAGCCGAGCCGCAGTGGACGTCACCCGAAGTGCGCGCGCTCGCCGTTCGCGCCTGCTTCGACTGCCACAGCAACGAGACGAAGTGGCCGGGCTACTCCAACGTCGCGCCCGTCTCGTGGCTGGTGCAGCACCACGTCGACGAGGGCCGCCACGAGCTGAACTTCTCGGAGTTCGACAAGCAGCAGAAGCACGCGAAGGACGCAGAGGAAGAGCTGCGCGAGGGCGAGATGCCGATGGCCGGCTACGTCGCGATGCACGGCGAGGCGAAGCTGACCGACGCCGAGAAGAAGCAGCTCGGTGAGGCCTTCATCGCGATGTTCGGCAGCGAGAAGAAGTGACGGTCACGGGCGCTTCGTGCGCTCCCGATAGCGCTTCGCCGCTCGAGAAACCGCTTCCAGTCACGGGCCGAGCGCTTTCGCTGCGTGTCCTGCGAGATGACCTGCTCGGCGTGTTCGACCAGCACTCGCACGGCGAACGCCGTCAGCGGCTGGCCGAGCAACGAGGCGGCGCGCTCAATCAGCTTCCGGTTCGAGGCGGTGAGCCTGACGTGGAGTCGTTGAGTGCGCTCAGCCATGACTGCAGTTTCAGCACAGAACATGAACCGAGAGCGGCGCTCCGAGACCGCGTGAGCGCGTGGTAGACCGTCGCGGTGCGTCGCCTTCTCTTCGTCTTCGCTCTCTCACTCGCGTGCAGCCCCATCACGCCGTTCCGCACTGACGCTGGCGTCGACGCCGGTCCCTCGACGGCTGGAGGATCAGGCGGCGGATTCGTGACCACGGGCGGCGGATCCGTGAGCGGTGGAGGCGCTGCGGCTGGCGGCACGAGCACCGCTGGTGGCAGCTCAGCAGCCGGCGGGAGCACGGCGGGTGGCAGCACCTCAGGCGGAGGGACCGCTGGAGGCTCGGCCCAGACGCGCGCGTTCACCTGGAGCGCCCTCTCGTACCCGGGCAACTACGCCGTCCAATCCGTCACGGCGCGCGGCAACGACGTCTACGCCGTCACCTTCACGGGAGAGCTGCTCCACACCACCGGCTCCTCGCTCGTGCGTGTTCCGAACTTCACCTTCGCCGACGCCTCCGACGTGTACCTCTCGCCCTCGGGAAAGGTCTGGGTCATCGGCACCCGCAACAACTCGTACGTCTGCGAGGGCAACTGCACGGACGGCGCAAGCTACGTGCAGAAGAACAACGCGAGCGCCACCGACTGGTTCCTCGGTGTGTGTGGCGACGGTGAGCAGGTCTTCGCCATCGCGGTCGGCACGTCGCTCGAGGGCATTCTGCTGCAGTACTCCGCAGGCGCCTGGCGTCGCGTCACCACGGCGCTGGGCGTCGGCAACGTGCGCAACTGCGTCGTCGCGCCCAACGGAGACGTCTGGGTCTCGGGCGGTGCGGGCGTGTCGAAGGTCGTCAACGGAGCCGCGACCCCGCAGCCCATCGACCTCGCCATGCAGGGCGCGGCGCGGTGGCAGTGGGTCGCGCTCACCTTCGACGGCGGCACGGTGACCGATGGCCTGCTCGTGGGCACGCAGGGTGGCTATCGGCTCGCCCGCCGCGACACCTCGGGCACGTGGACTGCGCTGCTGCCCGGCCTCACCGGCACCGACCTCTACGGCGTCGCGGCCATCGACGACCACGAGTTCCTCGCGGTGGGCCTCTCGATGGGCGGGCCTCCGTTCATGCGCTTCGCCGATGGCGGCCTGTCGGCGCTCACGCCCGCGCCGCCGCTCCTCATCACCACCGACGCCATCTGGGTCTCGAGCCCGAACGAAGTGTTCGTCATCGGCCAGACGACGTCGGGCCAGCGCTACCTCTACCGGGGCGTGCGGTGACGAAGCAGCCCGGAGACGCCGACGTTCGTGGCCGGCTGCTCGACGACCTCGACAGCACCTTCGTCGTCGAAGCGGCGGCAGGCACCGGCAAGACGACGGTGCTCGTCGAGCGCATCGTGCAGTTGGTGAAGAAGGGCCGCGCGCGGCTCGAGCAGATCATCTCGGTCACCTTCACCGAGAAGGCCGCGGGCGAGATGAAGCTGCGCCTGCGCACGAAGCTCGAGAGGGCGCGTGACGCCGCGAGCCAGCAAGACGAGCAGCAACGTCTCACCGTCGCGCTCGAAGAGCTCGAGGTCGCGCGCATCGGCACCATTCACGGGCTCTGCGCCGACCTGCTGCGCGAGTACCCCGTCGAAGCCGAGGTCGACCCGCTCTTCGAGGTCGCAGCCGAAGGTGACGCCGAGGCGCTGCAGCAGAACGCGTTCACGCGCACGTTCCAGCAGCTGCTCCAGACACAGCCCGAGGGCATTCGCCGGGCGCTGCGCCGCAAGGGCCGGGGCCGTGACGCCGAGCCGCCGCGCCTCGTGCTGTTCCGCGCCGCGCAGCAGCTCATCGAGCACCGCGACTTCGCCACGCCGTGGAGACGCGACCCGTTCGACCGCATCGCCGCGCTCGACACCGGGGTCGCTGCGCTGCGGGCCTTCGCCGACCACGCGCCGCACGTGCGCCTCAAGGGCGACCGGGGCAGCGGCTTCTACGACCTGTTGCAGAAGGTGAAGCGCTTCCTCTCTGACCTCGACCACCGTGAGTCCGTCTCTGCGCGTGACCACGACGGGCTCGAGGCGCAGCTGCGCGACCTCGGCAGCAGCAAGTTCGAGTGGGAGTCGAAGCCGTGGGGTGTCTCGTTTCTCAATGGTCGAACCGAGGCGCTCTTGAGCGCCGTGCGTGACGAGGCCTGGAGCGCGCTGCAAGACGTCGTGCGCCGCTGTGACGCCGACCTCGCGGCGCTCCTTCACGTCGAGCTCGCGCCCGTCGTCGCGCAGTACGAAGTCGAGAAAGACCGCGCCGGCGTGCTCGACTTCGTCGACCTGCTGCTCTTGACGCGCAACCTGCTGCAGCGTCACCGCTCGGTGCGTGAGTCGTTGCAGCAGCGCTTCACGCACCTCTTCATCGACGAGTTCCAGGACACGGACCCGCTGCAGAGCGAGGTGGTGCTGCTGCTCGCCTCGTCGGACCCGTCGGTGAGCGCGCCGTACGAGACGACGCCGGTGAAGGGGAAGCTCTTCGTCGTCGGCGACCCGAAGCAGAGCGTGTACCGGTTTCGCCGCGCCGACATTCTGCTGTACCACCGCGTGAAGGCGCACCTCGCGAAGCACGACGCGAAGGTGGAGTACCTGTCGACGAGCTTCCGCAGCACGCCGGGCATTCAGGCCGCGGTGAACGCCGCGTTCGCGCCCGTGATGAAGGGCGACCACCAGGCCCAGTACGTCGCGCTCGGCGAGTGGCGCGAGCCGAACAAGGAGCAGCCGTCGCTCATCGCCCTGCCCGCCGCGTACCCCTTCAGCGCGAAGGGCAAAATCACCAAGGACGCGGTCGAGAAGAGCGTGCCCGACGTCGTCGGCGCCTTCATCGAGTGGCTGGTGACGTCGAGCGGGTGGCAGGTCGACGAAGACGGGCAAAAGGTGCCGGTGGCTCCGCGGCACGTGTGCATTCTGTTCAAGCGGCTGCGGCGCTGGGGCAGCGTCGACGTGCCGCGGCCGTACGCGCAGGCGCTCGAGGCGCGCAAGGTGCCGCACGTGCTGGTGGGCGGGCGCTCATTTCACCACCGTGAAGAGGTGATGGCGCTGCGCACAGCCCTCTTCGCCATCGACCGGCCCGACGACGAGCTGTCGGTGTACGCGACGCTGCGCGGGCCCTTCTTCGCGCTCACCGACGAGGTGCTGTTCGCCTTCAAGAGCGAGGTGGGCAAGCTGCACCCGCTGCGGCCGTTCGACGTGGCCACCCTGCCCGACCCGCTCTTCATCGACGTGGTGAAGGCGCTCGAGGTGCTGAGAGACCTGCACCGTGAACGAAACGAGCGGCCCGTCGCGGCGACGCTGCACGAGCTGCTCGAGGCGACGCGGGCGCACGCGGGCGTGGCCTTCTGGAGAGCAGGGGCCCAGGCGCTCGCGAACGTGCTGCAGCTCGCCGAGGTGTCACGCCGGCACGAGCGCCGGTCGACGTCGTTCCGCGAGGTGGTGGAGTCGCTCGAGGCCGAAGCAGACGAAGGTGAAGCGCCCGACGCGCCGCTGGTCGAACAGGGCCTCGAGGGCGTGCGCATGATGACGGTGCACGCGGCGAAGGGCCTCGAGTTCCCCGTAGTGATTCTTGCCGAGCCGACCGCGAACGCCGCGCGCGTCGAGCCGTCACACTGGGTCGACCCCGAGCGCAGCCTGTGGGTGCACCCGCTGGCCGGCTCCGTTCCCTCCGAGCTGCGCGAGCACGAGCACGAGGCCGTCAGCCGCGACAACGAAGAGACCCTGCGCTTGAGCTACGTCGCCGCGACACGCGCGAAGGACCTGCTGGTGGTGCCCGTGTGCAGTGAGAAGCGCTTCAAGGACACGTGGACCGAGGTGCTCTACGCGTCGGTGTACCCCTCGAAGGAGCGCGCGCACGACCCGAAGCCCGCGCCCGGCTGTCCCGCGTTCGGCCACGACGTCATCGTCGACCGCGACGGGCCGCTGCCGCTCGAGGTGCCGAAGCCGGGCCTGCACCGCGCGGAGTCGGGGAAGAACGGCGTCGTCTGGTTCGACCCGCGCGTGCTGAAGCTGAACAAGGAGGACGCGTCGGGGCTCGAGGCCGATGAGGCGCTGCGCGAAGACGACACCGAGGGGCCGAAGAGCATCGCCGAGTACGAGGCGTGGAAGGTGGAGCGTGGTGAAGCCGTCGCCAATAGCGCGCTGCCGAGCATGACGGTGGTGGTGGCGCGCGACCTGCCTGCGCCCGAGGTGTCAGGCGCGGTGCCCGTGGAGCAGACGGTGGCGCCGCGCGCGGGCCGGCCGAGTGGGCGACGGTTTGGCGAGCTCGTGCACGCGTGCCTCGCGACCGTGCCGCTCGACGCGAAGCATGACGTCGTGAAGGGCATCGTCGAGGTGATTGGGCGCTCGCTGCGCGCGCCTGACGCCGAGGTGAAGGCCGCGACCGACGCCGTCGAGGCCGCGCTCGCGCATCGGCTGTTCCAGGCCGCGCGTGAGGCGAAGCAGGTGCGGCGGGAGGCGACGCTCGTCGACCACCTGCAGAACGGCACCATCGTCGAGGGCGTCATCGACCTGGCCTACGAGACCGAAGACGGATGGGTCGTGGTCGAGTTCAAGACCGACGAGTCCATCGACGAGTCGCTCGGCAAGTACGAGGCGCAGACGCAGGCGTACATCGCGGCGATTCAGCGGGCGACCGGTCAGGCCGTGAGCGGGTTCATTCTTCGTGTCTGATCAGACCAGCCGACGTCACGGCGCCGTGAAGGCGTAGACGGAGTCTTCGGCGAGCGTCGGAACACCGCTGGAGAGCGGCACCGCGCCGCCCGACCGACGTCGGTTGGCTCGTGCGACATGAAGGCGTGCGAATCGCAGCTGGAGCCTGCGCTGTCGGCGGCGACGAGCGCGTGCTCCGAGGTGTGCATGTCGCGACCTGCGAGGTGGCTCAGGTGCGTGCGCGTGGCAACGCACGAGGTTCCACAGCGTCAGCTCACTCCCGCTTCAGTCCACCTTCGCGTGACGAAGCGGGTCAGCTTCGGCAGCAATGACACGAAGTCCGTCTCTCCCGAGAGCAGCGCGCCGACGACGACATCATTCACCCCGCCAATGATGGCCTTTCTCACCAGCGCATCGTCAGACGTGTGCGCGAACACGAGGTCGGCGAACTGCCGGTTCACCGCTTCACGCTCGGCCAGCGCTCTCGGGCCCGCCGACAACACCTCGACGATGAAGGCGCGCGCCACCAGCGGGTCTCTCGCCAGCGTCTCGAGGTACTGCCGCAGCTGCGCCTCGATGCGATCCTCTCCGCTCGCCTCGCTGCCCTGCGCGACGAGCGCGTCGATGAGCAGGCCCGACAGCTGCGCGTACGCCTGAAGGAAGCACGCCTCTTTGTCTGCGAAGAATGCGTAGAACGTCTTGCGCGACACGCCCGCGCGCTCGATGACCTGCGCGATGCTCGTCTCGGCGTAGCCGTTGCGGCCGACGAGCTGGGCCATGGCCAGCAACAGCCGACGCTCCTGCGTCTCTTTCGCGTCGGCGCGCGTCTTCGGCTTCGCCATGCGCCGCTCGAGCAGGGTCGTCTTCGTCATCGGCGCTCCGGCCGGGTGGCGGGCTTGACGCTCGTCACACGGAAACAGTAGTGTTTCTCACATCGCAATCGTCGTCCCGGAGGCACACGTGAAAGTCCAGGGTTCGCAGCGGGTGGTTACCACGGCGCAGGCGCCGGTGAGCAACGTCGAGACGCCCACGACATCCGCAACGGAGACGGTGAACACGGGCTGGGTGGCGAAGGGCGGCAAGTCGGCCCCCGTCACGGCGCCCGCGGCCAGCGAGACCGAGACGCGCAACAGGGCCACGGCCGAGCAGTTCTTCGCCGCGTTCGGCAGCCGCGACCTGGCGACGGTCGAGCAGCACTACCGCCCCGACGCGAAGTTCAAAGACGACATGTTCACGCTCACGAAGCGCTCGAGCATCATGAAGATGTGGAAGGGCGCTCCGCCGTTTCAGACCTTCAAGGCCGAGGTGCTCGAGGCGAAGGGCGACACCGTCAAGGCGAAGTGGACCTGCGACTACGTCATGTTCGGCAAGAAGGTGCACAACGAGATCGAGTCGACGCTGACGTTCGACGCGCAGGGCAAAATCGTCTCGCAGAACGAGCACTGGGACCGCACGAAGTGGATGTCGCAGGCGCTGCCGATGATTCCGAAGTTCCTGCAGGGCGCGGCGTACGCGGTGATGGGGCCGCTCTTGAGCATGAACCTCGGCGGGTAGTCAGCGGACGAGGGTGATGCCCGACTTCACCAACTCGGCGGCCAGGGCTTCCTCAGGCACGCCACCGAGCCACTTCAAGCGCGACTGCGCGGCGACCGCGGTCTTCGTTGATTCCTCGAAGCGCGACGTCACGACGGCGCCCTGATCATCAACGCCCGTCCACAGCCAGGTGAACCACTCACCGGCGCTTCTCCGATGCACCATGCCGCGAACGGAGCCCCGCTCATCGGCGAGCGTCACCTCGGCCGCAGCGATGCCCTGCACGCCATCGAGGAACAAGGTCGGCCCATCGAGCCGCAGCGCTCGCGCGACCGAAGCCACCACGAGCGAACCCGAGACTGGGCGAGCCGTCTTCATCGTCCACCAGCCGGTGTCATCGGGCATCGGTGGAGCCACGAACGTTCGCGCCCTCACGGCCATCTCCTTCGTCCACCCCGGCAGCGTGCGCGCGCCTGTCGCCACCTCGCCGAGCCGCTGATCCGACGGGTCGAGCCGTAGCAGCGCCGCGAGCGCCTGATCAGCCTCCACACCCTCGACGAGCCCAACGTGCGCGCGCTGCAGCGCCACGCGAGAGGAGCGCGCAAAGGCCGGCCACTCTCGCCCGAGCGACTCTTCGCAGAGCGACCGCGCCAGCTCACGCGCTCCAAGCTGCAGACACGCCTCGACGTTGTACGCGGCCCACGTCACGTTGCTGGTGTCATCAGCAGGGAACCGCGCTCTGCCCGCCTCACGCATGGCCACCAGATGCCGCGCCTCGAAGCCGTGCAGCATGAACGCGAGTGACTTCGGCCGCGGCTCCCAGGCGTTGTCTCTCAACGACGCCCGCCGCTCACCATCGGTGAACGTGAACGTCATCGCATACCCGAAGCCATCTCTCGGGTTGCCACCACCGTCTTCGACGAGCTGCTCGAGCGACGCAGGGCCCAGCGACCACACCGTCTTCGCCAGCACCTCTTCGCCGCTGTGGTCGGGGTGCGGGAGCGGCGTCTTCGAGACGACGCTCCACTCACCGGCAACCTGGGCATGAACGACGCGCACCACGTCGGCCAGGAACGCGCGCACCTCGTCGAGGGAAGCGCTCTGACGAAAGGCCAACCGCATCTCGATGCTCGCCATGTGGGCCATTCAACACGGCCCGACGCATCAGCAGGCCGGCTTTCGGCGACAATGGGGGCATGCCCGGCCCGATTGGCGTCACGCCTGCTCCGCTTCGCCCAACGACGCCCGGCGCGACGCCACCGAAGACGGTCGACACCTCGGCCATCGACGTCAACGGCGCCGAGTTCAAGAAGCTGCCGCCCTCGTGGCAACAGGCGGTGCGCGACGCGAAGGCGTTCTCGGCGGCGAACTTTCGCGGCATGACGCCCGCGCCGAAGGTGCTCGTCACGGCCGCCGCATCGAACGGCCAGGCGCCCGTGAGCGTCATCGTTCCACCCAACGCGCAGGCGCCGTTCTCGCTGCAGACGCACTACCACGGCGATGGAGCCCGCTCGCTCGCCAACAACCCGGCCGCCGACGCCATCGCGACGCAGGTGAAGCGCGGTGACTCCACCGTGTTCGTGCTGCCCGAAGCGGCGAAGCCGGGCGCGCCCACCGACTGGACCAACGTTCGCCGCATCGGTGACACGACGACCGAGGCGCTCTCGGGTGCCGGTCTCACGGGAGACGTGGGTCAGCGGACGCTCTCCGTCCACTCCGCCGGCGGCCGCGCGCTCATGTACGCGCTGAAGAATGGTGAGTCGCTGAAGGCTGACCGCCTCGTCATTCAAGACGCGCTGTTCGAGTCGAACTCGGGCCGTGGCGCGGCGACGTTTCTCAAGCAGCAGCTGCCACAGGCGACGGCCGGCGTCGGGCGCATCACGCTGGTGCCCTCGACCGGACCGGGCGCGGCGGGCCTCATGAAGGACCTCGACGAGCCGTCACTGACACGAACGCAGGTGCTCGCCCGCGAGCTGAAAGCGGCGGGGAGGACCGTCGACGTGGTGAACGTCGGCACGCACGATGACGCCGCGAAGCAACTGGCTCCGAAGGCCGGCGCGCGTGACGGCTGGGTTCCCTGACGAGCGGCGCAACCAAACGCCGTGAGCCGGGTTCGAGGGCTCATGAGGCTTCTGTTCGCTGCCCTTCTCGTCTCCGCGTGTGGCCCCCGCAACGTGCTCCCGCCGCCCATCGACGCGGCCGACGCGGGCATCACCGTGCCAGTCGATGGTGGCGTGACGTGCACGCTCGAGCTCGAGACCCAGATGACGGCGGCGCTCACGGCGGTGGCGACGACCGAGAGCTTCGTCGTCGAGCTGCGGCGCAGCTCCGATGACCGCGTCTTCCGCATGTCGCGCGCCGTGCCGGGGAAGACGACCATCACCGAGCGCTCGACGCTGCAGTCGGCGTCGACGGCGAAGCTCATCTCGGCCACCATCATTCTCGACGTCATCGCCAACCCCGCGAGCTACCCGGGCGGTGGCCGCGTGAATGGCGTCGCCCTCACGCTCGACAGCCCGGTGCGCGACTTCCTGCCTGCGTGGAACCCGCCTGCGACGAGTCGGCTCTCCACCGCCACGCTCCGTCACCTGCTCAGCTTCACCTCGGGCCTCGAGCGCGAGCACGCGTGCATCAGCTCACTCACCGCACCCGACACCTGCGTCACCAACCTCGTCGACGCGAACCTGATGATGAACCGTGATGCGACCGAGCCGCGCACGTTCTTCTACAGCGGCTCGCACCTCTTCGTGGCGGCGCAGCTGGCGGTGCGCGCGTCGGGGCTGAATGACTGGGGCGCGCTCTTCAAGCGCTTCAAGGAGCAGCACGGCGTCTTCCAGACTCCGCTCGAGAGCGCTGGCCCGGCCTCGTTCGGCGTGGGCGCGTTCTTCCC
The DNA here is from genome assembly GCA_040275325.1 of Myxococcaceae bacterium. Lineage (GTDB taxonomy): Bacteria > Myxococcota > Myxococcia > Myxococcales > Myxococcaceae > Xiheimicrobium. The sequence goes on from JBEOKA010000356.1 coordinate 19,581, forward strand.
GACCTCGGGGCCCGGCAACTCACCCTCGCCCGCAGGAGCGCTGCGCTACACGGCCGGCGACTACCCACCGTTCCTGCTGAAGCTGATGCGCGGGCAGGTGTTGCCGAAGCCGATGCTCGACGAGCTGCTGAGTGACCAGGTGTCACGGCTCGGCGCCACCATCGAGTACTCGCCCGTCTCCGACACTGGAGAAGACTGGCGCTACGGCCTGGGCAACTGGTCGGAGTGCAACGCGCCAGCGTGGTCGAGTGCGTGCGCCGCCGCTCGCCGCTTCTCGAGCCCGGGCAGCTTCGGCTCATACCCCTTCATCGACTTCAACCCGTCGGCGGGCGGCGAGGCTCCGTACGTGGGGTTGCTCGGCTACGGCGGCACGGCACAGGGCCAGTCTCCGACGACCATCGCCATCTCTCGCTCGCTGCAGGTGGTGCTCGTCGACGGGAAGGACCTCGCGCAACGCTGGGCCGCGTCGACGTGCCTCTGATCAGAATACGCCGCTGAGTGAGACCCCGCGCCCGTCGAACGCGACCGTCACGGGCGCCGAGGCCCACGCAATCCACTGCCAGGTGGCGAAGCCCGCCGCGATGACACCGGCGCCGAGCGCGAGATCGGCGATGAGGAACCGGCGCTGCACCTCGGCGACGGCCGACGGCGCGCAGCTCTTCGTGGCGGCGCACTCCTGCTTGAGCAGTGCGTCGAGCCCCGCGCGTCCCGAGAGCCCCAGCACCGCGAAGGTGGTGACGCCCGCGAGCGCGACGGTCGAGAGCACGACGGGCACGAGGGGAAATCGCCGGCCCGTCGCAGCGGGAGCGACGTCGGTCACGGCCGTCGCGAACTCGAAGACGACGAGGCGGTTCTTCTCGCCCACGTTCACCAGCAGCTTCTGAAAGCGCGTCTGCGTGCCGACGGTGACGGTGAGCTCGTGCTGGCCGGGCTCGAGGTCTTCGGGGCGGCCGCTCAACTCCCCCAGCCACAGGTGGCCATCGAGCAGCACGCGCGCCTGGCGCTGGTCGACGCCATCGAGGCGGGCGACGACGACGAGGCTGGGCATCGACGCGAGCACCTCGGCGAGCCACTTCGTGCAGTCGCTCTGCACCACCGAGGGGCACTGCGGGCTCGAGCACACCTTGAGCTGCCGCTTCGCCGCGAGGTAGCTGCCGTTCTTCTGCTCCTGCTGGGCCGTGGTACTGGCCGAGACGCACTGCTCGACGGTCGGCGCGGCCATCGCCGTGCACGCCACCATCACGCTGAGCCACGTCACTTGAGACATTCGACCTTGAACTGCTTCACCCCGTTCGCGCCGATGATGAACGGGGGATTACACGCATCGGCCGCCGGTCTCACGTTCGCTGGAGGCTTCGTCGCTGGCTTTGGTGCGGGCGTGACGGCGATCGGCTCGGGCTCGGGCATGCTCGGCGGAGGAGGCGGCGTCGCGACGACGGCTGGTGGAGCGACGATGACGGGTGATGGCTTGCGCTGCTGCGTCGAGCCCCAGACGCCGAGCCCACCTGCGATGAGCAACACGGGCAGCGCGAACACCAGCCAGGAGCGTCGCTTCGGCTCGACGGCCACGGGCGCGGTGACGACGGGAGCGACCCACTGCTGCACGGCCTCGAGTGACTGACCGCGACGCTCGATGGCTTCACGGGCCAGTGAGCCGACCCACGCAGCGACCTCGTCAGTCGACGCGACGCCGGTCTGCTCGAGCGCGACAGCCATCTCGAGGGCGGTGGAGAACCGCTCCGAGGGCTCTCGCTGCAGCGCTCGGTCGACGATGGGTTGCCAGGGCGCGAGCGCGTCATCGAGCGACGGCACGCGACACAGCAGCACCTTCGAGAGCACCTCGGCCTCTGACGGCGCGTCGAAGAGGCGTGCGCCGGTGAGCGCCTCCCACAACACGATGCCCGCCGCAAAGATGTCTGACTGACGAGAGGCCTCACCGTGCACCTGCTCGGGGCTGAGGTACGCGAGCTTGCCCTTGAGCTGCCCATCACGTGTGCCCTGCATGCGGCCGCGGGCGCGCGCGACGCCGAAGTCGAGCACGCGGGAGACACCGTCGGCGCCGACGAGCACGTTGTGCGGCGAGAAGTCGCGGTGCACTAGCTCGAGCAGCTGGCCGTCATCGCCCTTCACCTCGTGCGCCGCGTGAAGGCCCCGAAGCGCGCCCGAGAGAATGGCGCCGACGATGCGTGGCGGGCAGACGGCTCCACCCTCGCGTACGCGGTTCTGCAGCAGCTCGAGCGTCTCGCCGTGAATGTACTCGAGCACGATGAACAGCTCGGGCCCCTCTTCGATGACGTCGAGCGTCTGCACCACGTTCGGGTGCTGAATGCGTGACGACACCCGCGCCTCGTCGAGCAGCATGGTGCGCGCTTCGGTGTCACCCGGCGCCGCGAGCATGCGCTTGATGGCCACGGGCCGTTTGAAACCAGACGGGCCCTCGAGCCGCCCGAAGTGCACGCTGGCCATGCCCCCGACGGCGATGCGCCCCGCCATCAGGTAGCGGCCGACGCTGCGAGGGCTGTCAGGGACCGGTGACACCAGTGCCATCATGGCAGAGGGCGCTCGAATCGCGCGCTCGTCTTGACGCCGCACACGATGTCGCAACCGTTTCGCGAATCAGGGCTGATGCACGTCACGCGACTTCACTGACGCATCCTTCTGGAGCCGTCTGGCTCTCAGCGCGCGGAGGCAACACATGACGAAGCCCGCATTCTGGATCTGGGTGTTGTTGGCGCCGACGCTGACCGGAGTGGCCATCGCCGCGCTGCTGATGTTCCCGAGCCTCGCGGCGTCGCGCGGCACGTGGATCGTCGCGTCGGCCGCGCTGAGCGCCATCATCGCGGCGCCGCTGAGCCTGATGATTGGCAAAGCGATGGTCTGATCAGAGCTCGTGCTTCTTGAGCAGCCGGTTGATGTAGCTGCGGTCGAGGCCCGCGGTCTCGGCGAGTGTGCCTGCGTTGCGGCCGTGTTTGCTGATCAACCCAGTCAAGTACTCGCGCTCGAGATGGTCGACCCAGAGCTCACGCAGGTCCTTGAACGGCATCGAGAGGTCGACGGCGAGCGGGTTCTGCGAGGTCGGCTTCGCAGGCTCCTTCGTGGCTTCGGTGCCCTTGAGCATCGACACCGCGCGCTCGACGCCCAACGCGGCCACCCGCTCGGCGAAGCCCTTCAACTGCCGCACGTTGCCGGGCCAGCGCTGGTTCTTGAGCAGCGCCTTCGTGTCGCCGTCGACGCTCCCGCCATCACGCCCGGCGAGGAAGTGCGCCAGCAACAGCTCGAGGTCATCGGGGCGCGCGCGGAGCGGTGGCACGTGGAGCGGTAACACCGCGAGGCGGAAGAAGAGGTCTTCACGGAACTGGCCCTGCGCCACCATCGCCTCGAGGTCGCGATGCGTCGCGCACACGAAGCGCACGTTGACGGGACGCCCTTCGTTCTCTCCGACGCGCCGAACCGTCTTCGACTCGAGCACGCGCAGCAGCTTGGGCTGCATCGACAGCGGCAGCTCGCCCACCTCGTCGAGGAAGACGGTGCCGCCATCGGCCGCCTCGATGGAGCCCGTGCGCGTCGTCACCGCTCCCGTGAACGCACCGCGCGCGTGACCGAACAGCTCGGCCTCGAGCAGGTTCTCTGGCAGCGACGCGCAGTCGACGACGACGAACGGCTTGCTCGAGCGCTTCGAGGCGGCGTGGAGCTCCTGCGCCACCAACTCCTTGCCAGTTCCCGTCTCGCCATGAATCAGCACCGACGCGTCGCTCGCGGCCACCTTCGTCAGCTGCATGAAGAGCTCGCGCATCGCGTCGGAGCGGCCCAGCAGCGAACCGAGTCTGTCTTGCGGCCACAACGCGACGCGCGCCGGCGCATCGAAGCGCACCGCCACCTCGAGCGACCCGACGGTGAACTTCCCGTCATGCTCGAGGCGCACGCGGTCGACACGCACCTCCTTCACCCAGGTGCCGTTGGTGCTGCCGAGGTCGCGAACCCAGACACCGCCATCATCGAGCGTGAGCTCGGCATGCAGCCGCGAGACGCGCGCGTCGGCAATGCGCAGCGGAACGCCGTCGGCGGTGCCGAGCACCATGGTGCCTGCCAGCGGCAGCCGGTGCGGGCCGGTGGAGTCGCTCCATTCGACCGCGGCGGGGCGGCGAAGGCGAGTCAGCTGAAGGGGAAGCTTCGGGTCCGTCTCGGTGTGGGTGCCGGTCGACATCGGGCGCACAGCCTAAACCGCAAGCGCCGCGACATCTCGTCGCCCTTGCACTCGTTCCTCGCTCGCCTGTTGGCGGCCCGCCTGGTGCACGACTCGAGAAGATGGACCCGGCGACGAAAAGTCTGCGCTCCGAGACGGCGGTGGGCTTCGTGCTGCGGGCGGCGCTGTACCACTCGTTCACGTACCTGGTCTTCGGCCTGATGGCGTCACGGCTGCTCGACTACCAGCACGCCCTGACGTCGCCGATCATCAGTGACTACATGAAGGACCCAGCCTCGGCAGACGTCGGGCTGGGCCCGTGGCTCCAACCGGTTCGCGGGCTGCTCTTCGGCGTGGCGCTCTTGCCGCTTCGGCCACTGTTGGCGGAGCGCGCGCGAGGTTGGCTCATCATCTGGGGGCTGTTCCTGGCCATCGGCATTCTGGGAACGCCAGCGGCCGCGCCATCGTCGCTCGAGGGTCTGGTCTATTCTCGGCTGCCGCTCTGGTACCACCTGTTCGGTCTGCCAGAGGTGGTGCTGCAGACGCTCGCGTTCAGCGTTCTGCTTCATCGCTCCCTTCGCCCACGCCCTGCCCGCTCGGCATCGTCGTGGAGGGCCCGCGTGCTCGGCGCGTTGGCGGGCGCGTCGTTCGCGTTCATCGGCTTCGCGGTGGTGTCGATCGTCTTCGCCTTCGCCCTGGCGGACGGGTTCCGAACCGAGGGCGCTCAGAGCGCGCGCACCCTGGGGGTGTTCGTGGCGCCGTTCCTCATCAACGTCGCGGTGCTCGTCGCGAGCCCTCTGCTGAAGGTGCGGCGTGCGTGGCTGGTCGCGCTGGTGACCTGGGCGCTCAACACCCTCGCGCTCCTCGGCTACCAGGCGCTGGTGCTGGGCGCGGTGGGCTGGTCGTATGTGTTGCTCGCGCCGGTGCTTCCGGCCCTCATCATCGCCGCCGTCGCTCACCGGCCCGTCGCCCAGGCCCACCCCACCGAGCTCGCCGGCACGACTTCATGAGACCTTGGGTTGCCTCACGCCCGCCCACTCACGGCGCGATGGAGAAGGTCGCCACCGTCACCGGCACCGGGTTGATGCGATTGATGACCCGGTAGCTGGCTCCAGTCTGGAACGGCGTGGTCGGCGTGAGGCGAACCTCGAAGGGACTGGCCGCGAAACCAAAGGTGACTTGCGCGACGACGCTGCCACCGTCGAGTCCCGAGACCTGCTCGAGTGAGAACGCCGTGCCATTCACGTGGCGCTCGGGGTCGGGGCGATTGACGCGCAGCAGAACCTCAGACGGACGCGAGCTCACGGTCGCTTGGTCGGCCGGCATCGTGGAGCGAATCGTCAACGGGAAGTAACCCGTCTTCAGCAGCACCACGCGGTCTTCGAAGGCGCGGCCGTGCCGGTCGAAGAACGCTGGCAGCTCGACGACGAACGTCTGCTGCTCGCCCGCATCGCGTGGCGCCGGCACGTCGACCCACCGTGAGTCGAGCAGCACCGGCACGCTGGCAAGGACTCCACCATCAGCGCCACGCAGCACGCCGGCGTCGAGGCTGGTGCGACCATAGTCGTCGGCAATCTGCCCGGTGAGGTTCAGCCGCACCGGCTCCGAGCCGAGCAGCGTCAGCGCGCGGTCATCGAAGAGCAACTCGGGCACGCCTGCGTCGTTGCGCGCGATGCGTTCGTCGAGCCCGAACTTCTGCCCCCAGACGTCGGTGACAGCCGGCCCCACGCCCCCGGTCTCGAAGTCGAGGACCTCGAAGCGCCCCCTCGTCGTCTGCCAGGGAGCCAGCATCACCGGCCCTGCCTCGCTCTGATTCTGGGTGGTGACGACGACACGATAGTGATTGGAGGGCTTGAGCCGAGTGCGCGGAACGAACCTGTACCGAACTGTGGAGTCGAGCATCCACACGCCGGAGACCTGCTGGGCGAGGTCGAGGTCGAACACGTCGGCGGCTGCGCTCGGGTCGCGCAGCGGCGCCTGGAACTCGAGCACCACCCCCGCGTCGACGGCGCTCGCCACCAGCACGTTCGGCACGAGGTTGGCGACGGGCGCCGGGGCCTGGGGCAACCCCGGGTGCCCGCCGAAGCAGACGCCGAGGGTCTGCCGGGCCTCATCGAGACACACCCCCACCGAATACGGAGCCTCGTGCCCATGCGCGAACGACGCGTTCGTCATTCCCGAGAACGAGCTGCGGAAGACGGGCGCCGGGCGCGGGTCGTTGCAGCGCTTCCCGAGGGTGTTGAACGACCAGAGGTCCGGCTCATCCCAATCCGTGACAGCCAGCGCAAACTGACCACAGCCATCGGCGAGAATCTTTCCACCGCGGCGTGGCACGGGTTGACCGCCGCTCTGAACGCCAATCAACCGCTCTCCCGACATCACCGCGAAGCGATAGTCAGACACGAGCGTGCGGTCGCCGATGAAGCTGGTGCTGAGTGGAAATGATGGGTGGTACGCGTCGAGGTACGCAAAGGGCGTGATGCCTCGGGGGTTGCCATCAGCGCCCTCACTGGGCACCTCTTGCGAGCCGACCGCCGGCCCACCGAAGACGAAGCCGCTCGGGTGCGAGCTGAGGTCGAGCAGGCCACGCAGGTCGCTCGGCTGGTAGTTCACCGTCATGAAGGCCGTCTCTTTCTGCCAGAGGCGCCCGTCTTTCCCCTCGGTGAAGACGGCGACGTGACGGCCGGTGAGGCTGGCGCGCGACTCCGAGGTCTGCTGCACCAGCACCGCCAACACCACGCGGCCGAGGCCGTCGTAGGCGAGCGCCGACTTGCAGCCGAAGTCCCACGCGCTGCCCTGCAGCACCGGTGCGCGCGCATTTCGCCCGTTCACCACCTGCTCCCACGCAAACGCGCCAGCGCCGGTACGCCGCCCGCGGAACAGCTTCGTCTCGAGCGGGTTCGGGTCGCTGCGCACCACGAAGTCGAGCGCGCCCGCTGGTGAGACACCGAGCGTCACGTCGTTGCACGCCTCGAGGTACGGCAGCGCAATCGGGTTGATGCCGATGGGAAAGTCGAGGCGTTCGGTCGACACCGGTTGGCCGGGCACCCAATGGAGCAGCACGAGCTTCTCTTTTCGGTCGAGCAGCCGCATCGCGACCCACGCACCACCACGCCCATCAGCCACCGCGTCGAGCGAGGCGACCTGGTTGGCGCGAATCGAGGTCAGCGGCTCGCGCTGCCACGGCTTCTCGAAGCCGCCGAACGCGATGTCGAAGCCATGCTTGTCCGCAGGCGGGAACACCACGGCCAGCACGTCGGCCGAGACGGCGATGGGCCGGTAGCGCGGCTCCCGAATCTGCGGCTGCGCGTTGATGCCAGAGGTGACGGTGAGGCCGCGGGAGGTCGCGTCGGTCGAGACGGGCCACGGCAACGTGTCGCGTAGGAAGCGCTGCGCGAGCGGGCTGTCGGCCTCGGTGGGCGACCCAGCATCGGGGGTTGAAGGGAGCGGACTGCAGGCGATGACGAGGAGCGCGCCAAGCCAGGCGCCACGAGCGGGTGAAAGCACGCGCCATTCAAACCACAGGGCGCCGCACCGTGCTCCGTGTTGCGCTGGCAGCGGAAGAAGTGGGCAACCACTGGGCCGCGACTCACAATGCTGCGATGGGAAGTCGGTGGCTGGGAGTGCTCCTCTGCGGTGTCACGGCGTGTGGGCCGGGCGGCGCAGGTTCCGATGCCGGCACCTCGTCGCTGGAGCGCTGCTCCACCTCGCCCCTCGACGCACAGCCGCCACGTCACTTCGAGCTCGTGCCTTCGGGGGTTCGACCCGGCAGCGCGCTGCGTGCCGCGAATGGAGAGACGCGGCTCGTCGAGGGTGGCCCGGTGCTGCGCTTCACCGACGCCTTCACGCGTGCCTCGGCGAGCCAGCCCTTCACGCCCGCGCCGCTGAGCCCCATCACCCCGACGAGCACCACCGATGACCTCGCGGTGCTGCTCGACCCGCGCGTCGTCAACGACTTCGAGACGACGTTCGCGTTCGCGAAGAGCGCGACCGGGCAGACAATCGCCGACTACCGCGCTGCGATTCGCATCGACCCGACCTCGCAGTTGGCCGTGCGCGTGGGGATGAGTGGCGTCGACTACCTCGTCAACGGTCAGGGGCAGGCCACCGAACTGCGCCCGTGGACGGCGGGCGACACGCTGATTTCGGGAGCGACGCGCTTCCTCATCGCCGACGTCGTGGTGGTGTTCGACTTCGGCGGCGACGGCGCGTGCCACCTGCGAAACCTCGCGCGAATTCTGAAGCCCGAAGGCGCGCTCGCGTTCAGCCAGTTCTTCGCGACGACGAGCGCCGCACAGCTCAGCGAACTTCAGCGCTACCTCGCGGCTGCAGCGCCCCGCACGCGCGTCTTCACCCTGCGCAGCAACGGGCCCGCGTTCGGCGCACTCCCGCAGTGCGACCTCACGTCACTCGAGTCGTGTCTGGGGCTCGTCGACGCGCTCACTGCCACCGAGACCGCGTGGCTGCGCAACTGCCCTGCGCCGACCAACCAGTCGCTGCTCGGCGCTCCAGAGTCGTGCCTCGTCGAAGGACAACTCACGCTCCGCTCATGGCCCTGATGCTCACTCGCCTCAACGTCGTCTCGCTACTCGTCCTCGCAGCGGCGTGTGACCCGACCGCCAACCGGCTCGAAGCGAGGCGGCTCGAGTTCTCGTTCGCGGCGCACACGCGCAGCTTCGACCACCAGGGCAACCTGGTGCTCACCGGCTTCAACGCGCCCGTGATGGTGCGAATGAACCGCGAGAAGCTCGAGTTCCAGGACTTCTCGCAGGGCCTGCCGATGAACGAGTTCCCGCAGGGTGAGGTGATTGCCGACAGCGCGGGAAACCTCGCAGCGGGCGGCTGGTACCGCGGCGCGAGCGACACGCAGTGGGCGAAAATCACCGCGCCGCCGATGAGCACGAGGCCGGGGCCAACGCAGGGCCTTCCGCTCCAGCCGAACGCGCACACGTTCAGCGGCGCGGGCTTCGTCTACGCGGTGATGCGCGATGGCGGCGATGCCTTCGAGCTGTACCGAATGCAGCCTCCGACGGGCGCGTGGGAGCGCGTGACGAGCGTGGCGGCGAACGTCGACGCCTCCACCTTCAAGGCGCGGCTCGATGGCACGGTGTTCGTTGGCGACAAGGTGCTCGCTCCGGGCGCGACCGAGTTGGTGAAGACCGTGAAGTGCCCGACGCTGCGCATCGACCAGACGTGCGACCGCGGCCTGACGGTGTTCACCCACCCGAGGCGCAACGAGACGTACCTGGTCGCGCTCGCGATGCCGGGCCTCTCGCAGGCGAAGCTGTTCCGGCTGGCGGCGGACGCGAAGTTCCCCGTCGACTACGACGCGCTCACGCAGGTCGAGATGCCGAACGGCACGTGGAGACCCGTACGTCTGTCGAGCGATGGCGTGCTGCACGTGGCGACGCTGACGAAGGTGTCTCTCGAAGTGCCGCCGTACGAAGCAGACGAGGCGACGCTGCACGGTGTCGACGCGACGGGCCCGAAGGCCGAGGCGCGACTGCTCTGGTACAACAACCTGCCCATCGTCGGAGACCACCGCGACATCTACCAGGCGAGCGCGCAGCTCGCCGGGAGTCTCTGGGTGGCCGACCCCGTCTACGTGTGGAAGTTCTAAGGAGCACCGAGAGCGAGGATGGTCGCGCCGCGGTTGTCGGGTGACGCGAACTCACGGCCGTAGAACAACACCAGCCCGTCGCCGCGCTCAGCGAGAAAGAACGCGAGCACCTCGCTCACGGTGGCGCCGAGGTGATGCGACCCGTTGATGCCCATCGTGAACTCGACGACCTCGACCGTCGCGTCGAGGGTCTCTCGAACGATTTCGGCGCCGGGTCGCCCTTCAATCGCGCGTCGCAGCTCGACGAGCTCTTCGGGAATCGGTGGCTCGCGGCGAATCAGCACGGGCCCGTGGTCGGCGTGAAAGTGGAGCACGACGCCGTCGATGTCGGAGGCGTCGTCGGCTTCGAGCCTGAACCCGGTCTTCCAGAACGTGTCGACCGCTCGTTGTTCGCCCTCGGGCAGCTCGAGCACCTCAGCCAACGTCATCAGGTCGGCGTCTTTGAGCTCGGCCTGGAGTTCCATCGGCGTCACGCCAGCGACGGACTTCTTCAGGAACACCAGGACGCGCTCGGGCATGGGGAGAATCCAACCACGGCACGCTCAGCTCAACACACCGCCGAGTGGCCCCGAGTTACCCTGCCCCCAGCCCTGCACCGGAGCGCCCATCGACTGCGCGAGCGCGGCGAGCAGGGCTCCGCGTCTACCCTGCTCCTTCCACATCGACCTCACCGCCAGCCCCGCGACGTCACCGCTCGACCTCTCGCCCGGTCTCGCGCTTTGTTCCTCTTCTGCCCCCGCACCCCGCCTCCCGCGCCGCCGCCTCACCTCTTGCCCCTCAGCCCAACTTCATGGGCCTATGCGTGTCTATATTATGAGCAGAACTTTACACCCCACGTCGTCCCGAAAAGTGGCGGACTCACGCTCAGACTTGCATCCTCCTCGTCTTGTGTGTTCGGGTTCGCAATGCTTGGCGCTACCTAGCGCTGCTTCTCAACCTTGACCTCCGGCACCAAGAAGGGTGACCCGTGCGATTCGTTGTGTGGTGCCAAGCGCTCACTGCAACTCAGTAAGCACACAGAGAGGAAGAGAGACAACACAAGAGCCAACAGCTAGGTTTGCACACACGCAATGCTGGAACTCTATACATCGACGAGTGCCGCGCGGCAGGGGTTCCGGTGCCGACTCGGATTCTTGACTCCAGTTGGGTCAATCATCGAACTCTCGCAACCGATTTCGCAGGCATGCAAGGAACCGATGCGGAACTGTGGAGTTGGACCTCGACCTCCCCTCGCGGGATTTGTCTGGCTCTGCCCCGTTGGACTCGATCTTCTCCGCGACTCGCCAACCAACTCGGCGTGATTTGTCAAGGCTATGACTCATCGAAAGTCTGTTTCTGGGACAACGACAACGGTCCTCCTGTGTTGCCTGGTTTGCCGCCTCGAAGCGCACAGAAACCAGCGGAGACGCTGGCTGGAAACACTGGGTACGTCCTTGACTCGAGCATTTTTGTTGGAGGTGTTGATCTTGAGTACAACACAAACACAGGTCAGCAGGGGGCGGTTTGTACCGATTGTCACGCAGGAGCCAATGCTTTTGCTGTTCATCCGGACGACAACGCGTCAAAGCGCTCGAGACCTTTTTGGCCAACAATCAGTTGCAAGCGTTGATAAGAACCGCCAGCGGTTGGTACGAGCCGATTGTTCCGGCTTCTTGGCCGATGAACCTTCGGAAGGAGCGTCGGCTTGCGGGAACTCCCAGCACGGCCTCTTGCGTAGCTGGGTGTCACACCGCCGCCAGAAGCAACGAGTTGCCAGAGGTTAGCAAGTACCTGACCAAGAGCTTTTGCAGCACAGTTCTGAAGCCAGCAACGGAGGTTCCTCCAGGTCGTGCGACCATGCCTCGCCCGGCGAACGGGCAGTCCGTCACCGCAGCCGAACGAACGCCCTATGTTCCTCATATCAACGCACTCTGGCAGTGGTGCGATAAGGAGGCACCTACGGCTCAGGGTCTTGAGGTCGAGTTTGAGGCCGGGAGGGACACGCCAACCCACATCTCGCCGCCCGTTGTTCGGGAGCCACTCTTCACCTGCGGTCTCGGTGTAACGGTGGGAGGATTCGTTCCTGGTGCGAAGGTCACTCTCTTTATTACAAGTCCTTCTGCCGGAAACGCGATCACCGTACTCAACACGACCTCGAATGAAACCGACTCCGAGGTCGACTTTGCCCTGCCCCAACCGCTCGAAAAGGGTGATGTCGTCGAAGCCGTACAAGAGTGGGGAGTTGCGACCTCGACGTTCTCTCGACAAGTCGTCGTTCGCGACTTCCCACAAGCCGATCTTCCCGTTCCTGAGTTCGATGCGGACGAGGTCTATGCGTGCGCAAACTCCGTATCGGTTCGTGCGACTCAGGGCAGTCTCATCACCGTGACGCACAAGGGTGGAGCTGCCGTCTCGGCCACCCCAGGCAACGGTTGGTTCCTCATCGGTGTGTTCTCCCCCGCTCCCTGGCCCAGCCCCTGGCAGGTCGGTGATGTGTTCGAGGCACAGGCCAAGCTCGAGTGCGCTTCGGGTTCATGGATCAGCCCGAAGGCGACAGTCACTGCAACTCCAGCTCCCCCCACACTCAGGGCTCCGAGCTTCGAGCCTGCTCAGACATACCAAGGCCAAAGCGTTCTGGGGCTACGCACGGTGACCTATGGCGCATCGTCGCAGATCCATCGCGACTCCCTCCCCACCATCAATCTCGGCGAAACCGTTCCTGCCCCCGATGGGTGGGGCGCCAACTTCGCGGTGCGACCAACGCTCGGCCGCGACATCAACGCGGGCGAACGCTTCCGCGCGACGCCTCAACTCTATTGCCCCGGAGGCTCGACTGGAATTTCAGTGCTTAGCCCGCCCGCTCGACCATGTGCCGAGATGCCAGCACCTGAGATTGCCGCACCAGTCATCGGAGCGCGCAGTGTTGTTGTGCTGAGCGCGATGCCTGCGGCTCGCATTCGTGTGTTTGATAGCTCGGGCGCTGAAATCGGAGATGGACAAGGTCCGCTGCTGGCGTTGAGCAGAGCTTTGGTCGCTCGCGATGTCCTTCGAGTCACGCAAACGGCTGGAAGTTGCACGAACTCGTTCGCATTCCAGATTCCGGTGGAGGCAAAGGAATGAGCACTCGCCGAATTCTGCGGTTCTGGATTTT
>JBEOKA010000357.1:0-35083 GCA_040275325.1 Myxococcaceae bacterium
TGGCGGCTGCCAGTGCAAGCAGCCCCTCGCCGAGCAGAAGCCTGTGGGGCCCGCGGTGAATGAGCAGCGAAACCGTGACCTTGCGGCGCTTCGGCCGCCCATCGGAGGCATTCCCGAGCAGCTCCAGGCCGAGGCCGACTCGCGTTTGAAAGACGGCGAGACCATCACCATCGAGCAGGTCGTCGAGGCCTCGAAGGTGACGTTCGAGCCACGCGGCCAGGTGCTGGGAAGAACGGTGTTGGCGCTGTTCTGTGGCACCGCGACGTCGCCTGATGGCTTCACGGTGACGGTGTGTGAGTTTCCCACGCTCGAGCAGGCGACGCGTGGAGCCGCTGAGATCGCAGCGGTGCGCGGCAAGGTGTCGGGCTGGCAGTCGAAGGCGAAGAAGAAGTCGGTGCTCGAGCTGGTGGCGCGCTCCGACGCGAAGCAGGAGAGCATCGACGCGGTGCTCGCGGCCTTCGACAAGCTCTGAACTTCCGCAATCCGACGCGGGCCGCCGCCCGAAAGGCGAGCGTGAACCGAACGACGCTGGTCGCGCTGGTGGGAACGCTGACGGTGACGGGCGTGCTGCTCTTGTTGCCCAGGCCCTCGGTCGGAGCACCGTTCACGCCGAAGTCTTCCGACGAGGTCGTCGAGCAGGTGACGACGAAACGCATCGCGCGCGAGAAGCTCGACGCGCCGCAGGCCGCAGAGGCGGCGAAGTCACTCATCGCCGAGTCACGTAAACGTGGTGGAGACCCTCGGCTGCTCGGTCAAGCCCAGGCCGTGCTCGCGCCGTGGTGGAACGAGCCGGCGCCGATTCCAGCCGTGCGACTCATGCGCGCGACCATCAAGCAGAGCCAGCATGACTTCGATGGAGCGCTCGTCGACCTCGACGTGCTCGCGGCCGACCCGCTCGACGTGCAGGCGCAGCTCACGCGCGCGACGGTGCTGACGGTGCTCGCGCGGTACGACGAGGTGGAGCCGCAGTGCATGAAGCTGCGCGGGCAGGTGGACGATGCGGTGGCCGCTGCGTGCCTCGCGCCACTCCTCTCGATTCGCGGCAAAGCCGACGCGGCGGTGACGTTGCTGAAAGCCGCGCTCGAACGAACGCCGAAGGACTCTCCGCTGCGCGGGTGGCTGCTCTCGATTCTCGGTGAGACGCTGGTGTGGGCGGGGAGGAGCGATGAGGCCATCGGTGTGTTGCAACGCGCGCTCGCGGCCGATGACAGCGATTCGTACTCGCGGTTGTTGCTCGCATCGGTCTTCACCGAGTCTGCGAAGCCGGCGCAGGCGGTGGCGTTGTTCGAAAGTCGCACGGAGCTGAACGACGCCGAGCTGCTCGAGTTCGCGCTCGCGGCGAAAGCGGCAGCGTCGAAGCGCGCTCCCGAACTGCTGGAGCGCCTCGCCGCCAACGTCGAAGCGAGCCGTCGTCGTGGAGACACCGTGCATCGCCGTGAGGAGTCGCGCTACGCGCTGCGCATCGAGGGTGATGCTCCGAAGGCGCTGCAGCTCGCGGTCGCGAACTTCGCCGTGCAGAAGGAGCCGGCCGACGTGCGCGTGCTGCTCGAGGCTTCGCTCGCCAACAAAGACCGCGCGGCTGCGACTCCTGCGCTGGAGTGGATGAAGAAGACCGGCTTCGAAGCTCCGCACTTCCGCACGCTCGCCGCCGCCGCGGAGTCGATGCCGTGAGACGAAGCTCGCGCCGACGGAGTCGAACTGGGCGGGCGCTCGTCCTCGCATTGATCAGCACCGGCGCCTTCGCGCACAAAGGCTCTGACTCGTACTGGACGCTCGCTGCGAACGGCGCCCAGCTCGAAGGCACGCTCGACGTCTCGGTGCGCGACCTCGACGCGGCGATGGGGCTCGACTCCAACGGCGATGGCACCATCACCTGGGGCGAGCTCTCGGAGCACGCAAGCGCCGTCGGCGTCACCGTCGGAAACAGCGTGCAGCTCGCGCAGGGCAGTCAGCCGTGTCCCGTCACGCTGAAGGCGCTCTCGCTCATTCGTCACTCCGATGGCGTCTACGTGCGCTGGCCGATGCAGGCGACGTGTGCCGCCGACGTCACTCGAATCGACGCGACCTATCGATTGCTGTTCGACGTCGACGCGCAACACCGGGGGCTCCTGCGCGCCGGAGCCGGTGAGTGGGTCGCCTTCTCTTCCACCGAGACGACGCGCACGCTCGACCTCACGCCGCCGGCGCTCTCACGCCAGACGTTCACCGCGTTCACCGAAGGCCTGCACCACATCTCCATCGGCTGGGACCACCTGTGCTTCATCTTCGCGTTGCTGCTGCCGTCGGTGCTGCGGCGCGACGCGAAGCAATGGGTCGCGAAGGAGACGCTGCGCGGAACACTCGTCGAGGTGACGCAGGTGGTGACGGCGTTCACGGTCGCGCACTCCATCACGTTGGGGTTGTCGGCCTTCGGAGTGCTCGCGCCGAACCCGTCGTACGTCGAGGTGGCCATCGCGGTGTCGGTGGTGCTCGCGGCGCTGAACACGGTGGTCCCCGTGGTGACCGAGGGCCGGTGGACGCTCGCCTTCGGGCTCGGGCTGTTGCACGGGTTCGGCTTCGTCTCGGCGCTCGCAGACCTGGGCGCGTCGGGCGCGCAGCTGTGGGCGTCGGTGCTCGGCTTCAACCTCGGCGTCGAAGCGGGTCAGCTGGCCATCGTCGCGTGCTTCGTTCCGCTCGCGTTCCTGGTGCGCACGACGCGTTGGTACCCGCGCGCGCTGGTGCCCGTCGGTGGCGTCGCCCTCGTACTGCTCGCCTCATGGTGGACGGTGGAGCGCGTGCTTCGCTCTGATGAAGTCGGCGTCCGTGGAACGTCTACCGTCCCGTCAACAACTCCGGTGCAACGTGCTCGCTGCAGGAACATCGCGGGCCCCAGAATCGGCAACGCCGTCGTCACCACGCCCGAGAATCGTCTGCCGAAACCCCTCGACGAACTTTCTCCCGAACTGGCGCAGCGCCTCGCCTTCGTCGAGCGTCGGCGCGAGCTCACGGTGCGCCGCGCGCAGGCCACCAGCACCGAGGCGGGGTCGCTGGGCTGAAGCTGCTTCAGGTCGTAGCCACGCCGCGCGAGCTCATCGACGAGCGGGCCCGAGACCTCGAGCGCCCGCACGAAGAGCCCCTCCAACAGCGCGTTGTCGATGTCGGCCATGGTGTGAGCCCTTCAGGCACCGCGAAACACGGGTGCGCGACGCGCGGCAGCGGCAGCCAACCCTTCGGCCATGTCATCGCTGCCGTAGCTGACCGCCTGATGCGCGGCCTCGGCCTCGAGGCACCTCTGCAACGCCGCGCGGTCGACGCCGAGCTCGGCCTTGAGCGCCTTCACCGCGAGCGGAGCCTGCGCCGCCAGCGTGTTCGCGAGCCTCATGGCTGAAGGAACGACCTCACCAGCCTGAACGCCCTCGAGTGCGAGGCCGAGCCCGACCGCGTCACTTCCATCGAAGCGCTCGCCCGTCATCAGCAGCTTCGCCGCCACCTGCGCGCCCGCACGTCGCGCCACGAAGTACGTCGCGCCCATGCCCGGGTGCAGGCCGAGCTGCACGAAGTTGAGGCCCAGCTTCGCGTCGAGCTGCACCACCGTGAAGTCGCACGCGAGCGCGAGGCACAGGCCCGCGCCCATGGCCGCGCCTTCGACCGCCGCCACCGTCGGCACCTGAAGGTCGAGCACGCTCAGGTAGCGCGCGTAGAAGTCGAGCATGAAGCGCCGCGCCTCGTCGGCCGTGACGCCGCGCAATCGCTCGAGCATCGCGAGGTCGCCGCCGCCCGAGAACGCGCCCGCCGCGCCCATCAGCACCACCGCCCGCACGTCGGAGCGCTGCTTCACTTCCCCCACGCGCGCCTTCAACGCGTCACCCAGCTCGGGCGTCATGGCGTTCTTCCGGCCGGGCTCGTCGAGCGTGAGCGTCGCGACCATTCCTTCGACTGAGAGGTGCACTGGCATGCGCGAACCTCAGCACGTTCAGCGAACGCGCTCGACCGTTGCCTCTTCCACGCCGCGTGGGCGTTCTACTTCGATGGAGGAGCCCTCTTTGGCGTCGAGCAGCGCGCGCGCGAGCGGCGCCTCGATGCTCAGCTTCCCCGACTTCACGTCGGCTTCATCGGGCCCGACGAGGCGAACCGTCTGTTCGCGGCCATCGCTCCACTTCAGCGTCACCGTGCTGCCGAACCGCACGACGCCATCGGCCACCTCGGGCAGCGGCACCACGCGCACGCTCTCGAGCGTCGCGCTGATCATCGCCACCTTCGCCTCGAGCTGCCGCTTCGCCTGCTCCCGTTCGTGCTCGACCACCAGCCCGCGCACCTGCGCCCGGCCCGTCGTCTCGAGTCGCGCCAGCTCGTCGACCAGCGCCTTGTGCCCCTCGGGCGTGATGGGCCGCTCCTGCCCGCGCGCGACCCGCTGCGGCGGTCGCCCCGCCACCGAGGTGTCTTCGGTCTCTTCGCTCGTGAACGCCTTCGACATCTCCCACATCCTCCGCGGCTACAGCCCCACTGTCACGACTGGCCGAGGGGCGCGAGGCGCTGTCACACTCTCGCGGCCCGATGTCGACGACCCCGAATCGCACCGTTCGTGCGCACCTTCGTCAGCTGGCCGATGGCGAACGTGAGCGCACCATTCGCTTCGTGGTGTGGGCGCGCGTCTTCATCATCACGCTCTACACGCTCAGCACGCTCTACTACGTGCTCTTCACCGACAACGCCGAGTCGCGCGCGACGATTGCCATCTTCCTCGCGTACACCGTCTTCGCGGTGGCGGTGGCGTTCGGGATTCGCACGGTGCCCTCACTCATCCGCTATGCGGGCATGTCGTTCGCGCTGCTCGACATTCCAGCCGTGGTCGGCGCCGTGTGGACGGCGATTCCCTACGCGGCTGGAACGCGCGAGTACCTGCTCGCTGACATGGTGCCGTACCTCTGCGCCGCCATCGTCGTCTCGGTGCTCACCCTCGACCTTCCCGCCATCGCGCTGGCGACCATCGCGGCCGAGGTCGGCGTGGCGGTCATTCTGGTCAGGTTGTCGGCTCCAGCCATCGAGTACTTCGACCCCATGTTCGGCGTCTTTTCGGTGGGCTTCGCCTCGGCGCTGGTCGTGTGGCGCCTGCGCGCGCTCGTCGAGGAGTCACGCCGAAAGGACTTCGCTGGCAAGTACGTGCTGGGCGACCGCATCGGCGCGGGTGGCATGGCCGAGGTCTTCGAAGCGACGTATTCGCCCGAAGGTGGCTTCGAGCGGCGCGTCGCCGTGAAGCGCGTGCTGCCCTCGTGGGCCAACGACCCCGACTTCATCGCGCTGTTCCGTCGTGAGGCAGAGGTCGGCGCCAGACTCGCCCACCCGAACCTGGTGCAGGTGCTCGACTACGGAAAACACCTCGAGTCGTACTTCATCGCCATGGAGTTCATCGAAGGCGTCAGCCTGAGCGGTGTGCTCCGCGCCTTGAACGAGCGCCAGGAGCAGCTGCCGCTCCACACGGCGTCCTTCATCGTCGCCGAGGTCGCCGAGGCGATGACGTACCTGCAGGAGCGCCCGTCACCCGATGGCCTGTCTGTCGGGCTCGTGCACCGTGACTTGAACCCGCCCAACGTGCTGCTCTCGAAGACGGGTGAGGTGAAGGTGAGCGACTTCGGCGTCGCGCGCTGGGCCGACTCGAAGGGCCTCACGCAGGCGGGGGCGGTGCGCGGGAAGGTGGCCTCGATGGCGCCCGAGCACCTGCAGGGCGCGCCTCCCTCGACGCTCGGAGACCAGTTCTCGCTGGGCGCGCTGGCCTTCGAGGTGCTGACGGGTCGAAAGCTGTTCACCGGCGCGACCGAGGCCGAGCTGGTGCGCAACGTGCTCGAGGCGCCGCTCGTCGCGCCGTCGACGCTTCGGCCCGGCATTCCGCCCGAGGTCGACGCGGTGGTGATGGGGCTGCTCGAGCGCGACCCGGCGCGGCGAATCGCCTCGGCGCGCGTCGTCACCCGGGTGCTGGGCTCGTTGACGGGGCCCGACGCTCCCTACCCGCGAGGGCGCGAGAGCCTCGTGGCGCTGCTCCAGGCGTTCACCTTCGGGCCGGGCCCCGTGGCGCCTTCGCCGTCGCGCTCCGACCCGCTCGGGGTGACGAAGCCTTCGCTGCAGAACCCGCCGTGAGCGGCGTATGAAGTCGCGCTGTGGGCCCCAACCTCATCGCGCTGGCGATTCCGCTCTTCTTCGTCGGCATCGCCCTCGAGCTGGCCGTGGCCTCGCGCCGGCGCGTGAAGGCCTACCGGCTCGGTGACGCCATCGGAGACATGGGCTGCGGCGTGCTGCAGCAGCTCGTCTCGAATCTGCTCGCGGGTTGGGTCACCTTCGCGGCGTACGCGTGGGTCTTCGAGCACCGGCTGTTCGATGTGCCGACGACGTGGCTGCCCTGGGTGGCGGCGCTCGTCGGCGTCGAGCTCGCCTACTACTGGTGGCACCGCCTCTCGCACGAGGTGAACCTGCTGTGGGCCGCGCACGTCGTTCACCACCACAGCGAGGACTACAACCTGGCCGTCGCGTTGCGGCAGTCGGTGACGACGTGGGCCACCAGCCTGCCGTTCTGGTTGCCGCTCGCGGTGCTCGGCATTCCCACGACGCCCTTCGCCGTGATGCTCGGCCTCACCACGCTGTACCAGTTCTGGATTCACACCGAGCTCATCGGGCCGCTCGGCTTCCTCGAGAAGTGGCTCAACACGCCCGCGCTGCACCGCGTGCATCACGCCATCAACCCCGGGTACCTCGACAAGAACCACGGCGCGACGTTCAGCGTCTTCGACCGGCTCTTCGGCACGTGGAAGCCCGAGACCGAGCCGTGCGTGTACGGAACGACGGCGCCGCTGCGCAGCTTCAACCCGCTGTGGGCGCAGGTGGAGCGCTACGTCGAGCTCGTTCGCCTCGCCCGGCGCGCTCCGACGATGGGTGACGCGCTGAAGGTGTTCGTCGCTTCGCCCGCGTGGCGCCCAGCGTGGATGGGTGAGGTGCCGAAGCGTGACTGGGCGGTGAAGTACGACGTCGCGCCGTCTGACACGGTGAAGCGCTACGTGTTTTCGCAGTGGCTGGTGCTGCTCGTGGCCACGTTCGTGTTCCTGATGTGGGGGCAGGGCGAGGCGCTCGAGTGGAGGCTCGCGTTCGCCGCCTGCATCGCCCTGTCGACGACGACGATTCCCGCGCTGCTCGAGGGCAGGGCGTGGGCGAAGCCGCTCGAGGCGCTGCGGTGTGTCGGCTCGGCGGCGTGCATGGCGGCCTTCATCGCGCTGCGTTGATCAGGTGCGGTTGCGTTCGCCGCGCGCGGTGCGGGAGTCCGTCGCCTGCGTCTCGTCATCGCCAGGGTGAGTAGTCATCGGTGTGTCGGTTCGACGTTCATCGCGCCGCGTTGATCAGTGCGGGCGTCGCGTTCATCGCGCGCGCTGCAGAAGTGATCAGCCCGTCGTGCGCGTCTCGTCATCGCCGGGTGCAAAACGAGCCAGTCACCGGCGTGTCGGTTCGGCGTTCATCGCGCTGCGTTGATTGGTGCGGGTGTCGCGTTCATCGCGCGCGGTGCGGGAGTGATCAGTCCCGTCGTGCGCGTCTCGTCATCGCCGCGTGAGCAGCTCGAGCAGGTCGTTCGACATCTGGTCAGACGACTGAATCACCTTGAGGCTCGCGCGAAACGCGTGTGACGCCGAGAGGCGCTCGACGATGGGCGCCACGTCGAGGCCGCCACCCGACAGCGTCACCTTGTCGACTGGCATCGCCGTCGCGCTCGCGGCGCGGCCGAGCCGCTGCGTCGCCCGCTGAAGCCCTGCGATGCCGCTCGCCATGGCCGGAGGAACTTTCACCTTCAAACGATGCGAGCCCACCGCGTTCTTCGCAATGGGTCGCGGGTGGCCCGCGTGCGGGTCCAGGCCGACCTGCGGCGTGAGAGGCAGAGAACCCGCGGCCTTCGCGGAGTGGCTGCCTGAGGTAGACGCAGGCGCGCATGGACTCGAGAGACGAGAACGCCAGCTCCCCGCTGTGGATGGTGAGTCAGGCGCCGACGCTGAACGAGCTGGTGGTCTCGCTGCGGGCGGCGCGTGCCGAGCTCGAGTCGGGCACGGGCGGGCGGCTCGAGTTCTCTCGGGCCAAGCTGGCGCAGGCGCGCGCCGAGTTCACCGCGATGATTCGCCGCGGGGAGCGTGACCTGCACGCGCTGGCCGGCCTGTTGTCGCAGCAGCTGCTCGGCGCCTTCGGCCTGCGCAGCTCGGCCATCGGCGAGGTCGAGCGCACCCACGAGCGCTTCACCATCACCGTCGACGTCACCGAAGACGAGCTCGCGCGCTCCACCGACCTCGACCTCGGCACGCGCATTCTCGCGAGGCTCGCCATCGCCGAGCAGCGCGGCTGGGTGCGCGCCACGCTCGTGTCGAACGTCGTCGAGTACGAGCCCACCGGCCCCAACCCCGGCAACGTCTACCGCGTGCTCACCCGCATCAAGGCCGAGGAGGAAATCTGGAACAAGGTCGTCGACGAGCTCTTCGACCTCGACCGCATCGTGCTGCGCGACAAACAACTGCAGCACCTGAGCCGGTACGTGAAAGACGTCTTCGGCATCAAGCTCGTCGTCGGCGCCGAAGACGACGCCTACCGCCTTCAGGAGCAGCTGCTCTCGCTCACGTTCTCTGCCGAGCAGCTCGCGCAGCGGGGCCTGCCTGGCGATGACGGGCACCAGCGCCTGCAGTTCGTCGAGCGAAAGGACTACCTGCAGCGGCCCTCGCGCAAGCAGTCGGGGTGGACGGCGCTGAAGTCGGTCGTGCACTGGGCCGGCAGGACGTTCGAGATTCAGGTGCAGCCGCTGTCGAACTTCCTGCACGAGCGCGAGCGGCTGACCCGCGAGAGCCACGCGAGCTTCAAGTCGACGCGTGAGCGCGTGCGTGACGAGGTGGCCCAGCGCCTGCCGTTGTTCGGCTTCTATCGGGCGCTGCTGCAGTGGTTGTTCGTCGACCCGTCATCGGAGCCGCCGCGGCAGGAGGGCGTCGAGGTGGTGCTGGTCGACTGACGCGGTCACCTTCGCAGCGAGAAGCACGACGTGCCACGACCCAGCTCACGGCAGTCGAGGAAGGTGTACCGCTCGAGCAGCGCATCGGTGGTGACGAGTCCGGCCTCGGCATCGGGGAAGTGCATGACGAGGAACTGCAGGGAGGGAAAGGCGCGAGCGCGCTCGACGACCGAGGCCGCTGCGCCGACGGGCGTGTGGAGCTCGACGGTGCGCAGCTCGGGCGGGGCGCGCGTCGCGAGAAGCTCGTACAGCGGCAGCGTGCAGTCGCGCAGCTCGCGAAGCCGTCGAAGCGGTGGCACCGGGCTCCAGGGCGGGCCGCTCAACGGTCCCCGATAGTGGAGGATGAAGACGTCGTTCCACCGGTCGTCGTCGACCTCTGGATCCCCTTCCCAGCTGACCTCGAGAATGGTGCGGAACTGGCGCAGCACGGTGAAGCCAACGGGGCGGAGTGGAGGCGGCACGCCGAAGGTCATCGTGAGCGAGCCCTGGGGGCGAACGTGCTCGCCCGGCTCGATGCCGAAGTGCTGCTCGAGCGAGAGGAAGGGCCCACCGTCGTCGGTGCGGGCGACAGAGACTCCGCACGCGCAGCGCGCTCCGCTCGGCAACCTGCGATTGCACGCCACGCAGCGGGTCATGCAGTTTCCTTCGTCGCTTCGTTCAGCCCGGCGGTGCGCTGTCGGCGTTGGGCGGCTGTGACGGAGACGGGTGCCGTCCCACGCCTGCCTCATCGGCGTACCGCAGCAGCGCGGCCACCAGCGTCAGCAGCACCGGCCCCACGAAGATGCCCGCGAAGCCGAACGCGCTCACGCCGCCGAGCACGCCGACGAACACCAGCAGCGTCGACACGTTCGACGACGACGACACCACCAGCGGCCGAATCACGTTGTCACTGCCCGCCACGAGAATGATGGACCACAGCGTGAGGAACAGCGCCCACCCCGACTGGCCCAGCGCGAGCAACGACAGCGCGGCCGGCACCCACACCAGCGCGGTGCCGACGACGGGCACGAGCGAGGCGACCGCGCCGATGGCTCCGAAGACGAGCGGAGACGGCAGCCCCGCGATGGCGAAGCCGATGCCGATGAGCGTGCCCTGCACCACCGCCGTCACCAACGTGCCCACCACCACGCCGCGCGTGACGCCTCCGAGCGACGTCGACAGCTCGTCCTTGCGCTCCTGCGACAGCGGCACCAGGTGAATCGCGCGCTCGAGCATCTCGCGCCCATCACGCAGGAAGAAGAAGAGCAGGAACATCGTCAGGCCGAACTGCGTCACCACCGAGAACGCGCCCAGCACCACCGTGCCACCGAGCGACGCGAGCTGCTGCAGCACCGTCTGCGCCGCGTCGTTCGCCTGCTCGAGAATCTGCTCCTTCGAGAGCGCGGTGAACTCCTTCGCCGTGTCGAGCAGCGCCTGCACGGGCTTGAGCTCGAGCACCAGCTGCAGGGCCGGCAGCTTGCGGTCGTGCGCCTCGTTCTGGAACCCCGTCAGCAGCGCCGAGGCCTGCCGCAGAAACGCGAAGAGAAAGAGCGACACCGGCCCGCCCACCAGCACCATCAGCCCCACCGTCAGCAGCCCCGCCGCCAGCCCCGGCTTCGTCGGCCACTTCGCGCGCAGGCGCCGGTTCAACGGGTGCAACATGAACGCGAGCAGCGTCGCCCAGATGATGGGAACGACGAACGGCGTCAGCGTGCGGAACAGCAGCGAGCCCAGCACCGCGATGGTGCCGAGGGCGAAGGCGCGCGTGTAGAACCGTGAAGGCGCCATCGTCAGAACGCCGCGATGGTGATGAGCCGCGGCGATGACTCGAACGACCGGTCGACGCCCGGAGCGCCTCCCTGCTTGAGCAGCTTCAGCTCCCGCTCGAGCTCCCCGCGCTGCTTGAGCAGGTCGTTGCGGGTGTTCGTCGCGGCCGTCGACGCGCTGATGCCCGTGACGACGCCAGCGATGCCCAGCGCGAGCCCTCCGAGCCCGATGACGAGCATCACCACGCCAGCGATGGTGATGGCCGGAATCGTCACCGAGCCGAGCGCCATGAACAAAAGCCCGACGAGCGCGATGGGCGAGACGCTGAAGCCCAGGTAGGCCAGCACCACCGACACGGTGGGCCAGTCGGTCTTCAGCCCGCGCAGGTCGTCGTTGATGGCGTCGATTTCACGCTGCAGCTCGAGCTGCCTCGAGCCCACGGGCTGCAGGTCTTGCTGACGAACCGGGAGCGGCGGCGGCCCCTGTGCCAACAGAAACGCGCTGCGGTCGGCAGACGCGGTGAGGTGAATGCCAGGAGACGACGGCGTCGCAGCCGAGAGCGAGAGGGTGAGCGCGAGCGAGAGCAGCATGCACGCATTCCAACACAGGCCCGTGGCCCTGACGCGAAAACCGTCACCGCCCGCGACGGCGGAGCAGGAAGACGAGCGCCCCCAACGCCAGCGAGCCCTCGAACGACGAGCAGCCGCAGCCCTTCTTCGGCGTCACCACGATGGTGACGAGGCTCGAAGGTGCCGCCGCG
This sequence comes from Myxococcaceae bacterium, assembly GCA_040275325.1. GTDB lineage: Bacteria > Myxococcota > Myxococcia > Myxococcales > Myxococcaceae > Xiheimicrobium. The sequence continues at coordinate 11,502 of JBEOKA010000357.1, forward strand.
GGGCCGTCATTCACGTTGAGCTCGAGGTTCACCTCGGTGGGCGTCTTCACGTCGGGTGCCACGAACGTCGCGTCGAGCGCGTCGATGCTCGACAAGGTGATGGCGGGGCCGCCCAGCTGCGACCAGCGAATGACGAGCGTGTCTCCGTCAGGGTCCTCCGCGGTGGCCGCGAGGGTGACGGTCTGCCCCGCCTCGACCGTCTGCCCCGGGCCCGCGCTCGAGCTCGGCGCGCGGTTCACGTTGTGCACCACCACGATGGCCGGCTGCGACGAGGTGCCACCTCTGCCGTCGTCGGCCGTCACGGTGAAGAGCAGCTGCGTGTCGCTGCGCACCTCGGGTGCGTCGAACTGGTCTCCCGCGACCGTCACCGTCGGCCCGCTCGTCTGCACCCACGAGAACCGAATCGGGTCGCTGTTCGGGTCGGTGGCCGGCGGCGGCTGCAGCGTCACCCGCGTTCGTTCATCGACATTCTGTGGGAAGGCGGCCTGCAACACCGGCGGTCTGTTCACGCACCGGCCCGCGTGCGGCGTCACCTCGAAGAAGGGGAGCGTGCTGGCCGGCAGCAGGCCCGTGAACGAGAGGTCGTCCAACGTCCACCCCGTCGCCGCGCCGCCCGTGTCGGTACCGATGACGAAACGAACGCGGAACGTCTGGTTCATCATCGAGCCGAGGTTCACCGTCACGCGCTGGTTCATCGCGCTGCCGCGAAACGCCTGCTGCCCCGCGAGGGGGTTGGCCGTGTTCGCCTCGAGCGCGCCGTCATAGCCGGTGACCGCGCTGCCGTTGATGGTGCGGGTGATGGCCGACGCGGGAATGAGGGTGAACGGCCCGCCATCGACCGACAGCTGCAGCTGGGCGCCGTCCCACGCGCGCTGGTTCATCGCGTCGAACTCGAACGCGTACGTCTGCGTGAAGGTGAACGACACGGCGTCGCTCGTCGTGGGGCCAGACATGACCGGCGTCGTGGCCCAGCTCAGGCCCGCCACTGACGAGTTCTGCCCGAAGAGCGTGCTGCGCAAGAGCCCATTGGCCGGGCTGACGACCCGAAACAGGTGCTCCCAGGGCACGCCTGCGCGGTCGAACTCCCAGCCCGAGACGTCTGCCTCGAAGCCCTCGCGGCTCGACCGGGAGATGTCGGTGTTGAGTCGCAGGCTGCGCGTGACGGGCGACTGCTCGAGGAGCGGGTCGGCCGAGGTGATGAAGAGCCGCGACTGCGCCACGCCCGTCAGGTCCATGCGCAGCTCGGCCGGCACCGAGACCTCGACTGGCACGAAGGGCTCGGCCGTCACCGTCACGAAGCGCTCGCCGAGCAGCAGCACCGCTTCGTCCGACGCGAGGTTCAGCCGCGAGTTGGTGAAGGCGCGCGACCCCACGTTCATCAACCGCAGCTGCACGCGGCCCGTCTCGGCCACGTCGAGCACGCCGTCGTTGTCGCAGGTGTCGCGGTCTTCCAGCGTGCGCACGTCGAGCACCGCCCAGCGCGCGCCTGCGTTGGTGAAGTCCTCCATCACCGGCGCGTTGGTGAGCGACCGCCGGTTCGGTGCCTGCGCCGACAGGCCCATGCCGCGCACGGCGAAGCCGTCGAGGAACGACTGGAACTCGGCAGGCCCGGTGGCCTTCGCGGTGATGAGCAGTGCGTCGCGCGCCTCGAGGTACGTGGGGTTCACCGGCGTCGCCTTCAGAGACGCCACCAACAGTCGCAGCACGGCCCGCCGCCCGCCGTCGAAGGTGGGCAGGCGCGGGTCTTTGAGCGCGCGGGTGGTGCCCTCCCACAGCGCCGAGGCCCACACCTCTCCGGCGTTGTGCACCTCGGCGTTGTCGTTGCCGCCGCCGCCGTTGGCCGGGCTGATGGGCGCCGTCGTCGGCAGCGGCACGTTGCTCACGATGTGACGGAAGGTGAGCGCGTTGCGCATCGAGTCGATGGAGTAGGGGAAGCGCCGCACGCCGAAGTAGTGCGCGTCGAGGCTGGCTCCGTCGTAGCCGGTGGGGCTGCGCTGGTGGCCGCCGATGGCGAAGGCGCCGCGCCAGTCGGCGTTGTTCGGCTTCTGCAGGTCGGCCGCTTCGAGCGTCGTCAGCAGCGCGACGAAGTCACTCCAGCCTTCGCCCAGGCCGCGGCTCTGGTTCGCCGCGAGCCCGTTCGAGTCGCCGATGAGCCGTGACGACAGCAGATGGCCCCACTCGTGCGCGACGATGGTGGTGTCGAAGGCCGTCGAGCGGCCGACGGCGGGTGTGCGCTCGAGCGCGGCGGTGATGACGGTGCCCGCGTCGAGCGCCAGCCGCAGCGCCGCGGCCCGCTCTGCGTCGAGCACGTGTGTCGGCAGGGTGATGCCCGGCTCGCGGGTGTCGAAGGCGTTCTGCACCAACAGCCCCACCGCGCCCGCGTCGGCCGCGAGGTCGTCGAGCCCCGCCACCGAGCCGCACGGCCCCGAAGCAACGCCGAAGGCCACCTTGCCCGCCAGCGCGCCCGCGTTGAGCAGCGGCCCACAGACGTCGAGCCCACCGTCGATGCTGCTGAGCGCGACGACCTGCGCCGAGACGTTCCACGCGCCCGGCCGCATCGGCGGGGCACCGGCACCTGCGTCGACCGCCAACGACGGCGTGAACCCGACGGTGGAGCGACCGAACGGCTGCACCGGGAACAACTGCAGGCGCGGTGAGAGGCCGTCGGGAGCGCTCACGAAGCGGCCGTCATTGAGGCCCGCGAAGTCGTTCACCTCGACGAGCAGCGGGTCATTCGCGCGCCCGCCGCGGCCCTTGTTGTCCACCTGCGCGTTGCCCGCTGCTTCGTTGAAGCCCACGTCGAAGAAGAGGTCGTGCAGCCAGTTGGTGACGAAGAAGGCGTGCGTCGCGGCGGCGTGGCTCTGGGCGTCGGTCGCGGTGGGCTCGAGCAGCGGGCTCCACGCGAAGTCGAAGGCCCCAGCCGTCGGCGCGGCGAACGGGTCGGTGAGGGAGCGCGAGGTGCCACCATCGGGCAGCGGGTCTCCAGCCGGCACACCGCCGTCGGGGAAGCGCGGCAGGCCGGCGGCCGGGTCGTTGCGCCCATCGGGGCCGTAGAGGTCGGCGTAGGCGACGACGTTGTTGCCCGAGAGCGCGGTCGCATTGGCCGGCAGCCACGGGTCCATCGTCGAGAGGCCAGCGTGGTCGAGCGAGACGAGCGTGGCAGGCGTCAGCATGGCGGGGGCCCAGCCATCGGGCAGGCCGCCGGGGTGCGGCACCGTGTCGCCTTCGGGGCTGTCGAGCGGCGTGAAGGGCGCGCTCGCCTTCGCCCAGACACGGAACGAGAAGTCGAAGGTGCGCGAGACCCGGCTCAAGAGCCGCCCGTCTTTCGCCGAGACGACGACGGTGTACGGCCCGGACGCGGTGTCGAGCTCGAGCTGCCACGCCGGGAGCAGCTCGCGGTCGGTGGCGAACAGCACCTGCGCCTGACGAAGCGTCTGGCCGCGCCGCGAGGTGTGCTCGAGCGCCACGTCGAGCGCCGTCTGCGCCGTGAGGTTGAAGGAGCGCGTGGCGGCAGGGAAGGGTGAGAACGAGCCGAGCACGCCGACCGGCTCGCGCTGCTGGGTGAGCACCACGGCGACGCGCTCGCGAAAGACGGGCAGCTCGTTCACCCGGCGCGAGAACGAGACGACGATGGCGCCTTCACCCAGGTCGTGCACGCCGGTGATGGGCAGCTTCACCGCGTCGAGCGGGTGCAGCTTGTAGAGGGGCGCCAGCTCGAACAGCGTGCGGCGCGCCATCTCTTCGGCCGTCAGCCCCTGGTCCTTCGGCGTGCGCGAGCCCGTCGGCGCGGCCGGCAGGAAGAGGGAGGTGGGCACGCCCGTGCGGGGCTCCCACTGCGAGACGAAGACGTGTGCGGCGAGCTCGCGGGCGCGCGCGTCGACGTCGATGGAGCGCGGCGGCTGCGCGTCACCGTCGAGGAAGGCGTCGAGCGTGGGGAGCGGCTCCGCTGCGGCGAGGAGCGCGAGGACGAGGAGCGACATGCGAGAGAGTCCCTTCGAGCTACTTCTGGGCGACGAACAGCCCGACCACCCCCGCGAGGATGATGAGCACCAGCAGGGCGATGATGATGAACGGCAGCTTCGACCGTGAGACCCCCGGCAGGTCGTGCTCCTGGGTCGGCACCACGCGCGCCGAGTCCTCCAGCGGCTTCACGTCGACGGGCGGCACCGGCTGGGTGCGGTTGATGTCGACGGGCGGCACGGGCTGGGTCTGGGTGAAGGGTGACTGTTGCGGCCCTTCGGTCGTCTCGCTGCTGACGAGAATCGTCTCGTTGCCCGGGCGCGGCGGCAGCGGTTGTTTCAGCGGGTCGGTGCTCGAGACGCTCGAGTCAGAGAGGGCCGGCAGCGGGCTCACCATCACCGGGTCGACGAGCACCGTCTTGGCTTCGCCCCACGCGCGCCTGGGCACCACGCCACCCTGCGCGGGCGGCAGATGCACCGGTTGAAGCGACGACTTCTTGTTCGCCGGCGGCGGCACGCTCGGGGCCTGGCTTCCAGAGGAGCGGCGCGGCACGGGCGTGGGCGACGACACGGCTCCCGGCGGGCGGCGGGCGGGCTCGTCGCCGGGCTGAGACGAGACGATGGCCGTCGAGACCTCGGCGCGCTGCACCTCGACCCGCGCGGTCGTCTTCAGGTCGACGACGGGCTTGAGCTTCTCGTCCGAGCGGGTGCGGCCCTCCATGATGCGACGGAGCATGCGGCGCGCGTCGTCGGCGCTCTCGGGCCGGCGGTCGGGCTCGCGGTCGAGCAGCATCATCACCCAGCTGTCGACGTCTTCGTCGAGCGAGGGCACCCACTGCCGCGGCGGCACCGGGTCGAACTTCATCTTCTGGCTGATGACCTCGATGGCGCTCGGCGCTTCGTGCGGAATGCGGCCGGTGAGCATCTGGTACGCGATGCCGCCCACCGCGTAGAGGTCGGTGGCCGGGTACACCTTCGTGCCCAGCACCTGCTCGGGTGCCATGAAGGCCGGCGTGCCGATGAGCGTGCCCGGGTTCGTCGGCCGAACGGAGCCGCCGGAGCGGTCGGCCTGTCGCGCCAGCCCGAAGTCGATGATTTTGACGTGGCTGCGCGCCTCGGGGTGCGACTCGTAGAAGACGTTGCCCGGCTTCAAGTCGCGGTGAATCACGCCGGCGCCGTGGGCCGCATGGAGCGCGCCCAGAATCTCGTCGAGAATCGGCGCGACCTTCTTGAACGGCGCCGGCGCTTCGCGCTTCACCCACGCGTCGAGCGGCTCGCCCTCGAGCAGGTCCATCACGATGTACGCCTGGCCGTTGGGCAGGGTGCCGAAGCCGAAGATGTCGACGATGCCCGGGTGCCGAATGGCGTTGACGGTGCGCGCCTCGCGGATCAGCCGCTGCACCATGTCGGGGTCGTCGGCGTAGTCGGGCTTGAGCACCTTGAGCGCCGCCGGCTTGCCGATGACGGCGTGCTGCACCCGGTAGACGATGCCCATCGCGCCCGAGCCGATGATCGACTGCACCTCGTAGTCGTCGACGCGCGACCCCAGCAGCGGGTCACGCCCCATCGGACCGCGGAAGTCGTTGATGGTCTCGTCGCCGGGCTTCGTCACAGAGAGGCCGGCAGGCTAGCGCGCCGACGCGCTCCGTACACCTTTCCTCAGACAGACCGACCGGTGGATCAGTTCTTCTTCGGCGTCACCGGTGGAAGCTCGAGCGACCCGAAGACGATGTGCTCGAAGGTTCGCTTCAGCGTCGGGCTCTGAAAGCCATCCATCGGTTGCGCGTTCAAGATTCGCACGGTCATGCCCACGAGCACCTCGGCGCGGTTCACGGCCGCCCACGTCTCGCCGGCTTTCGTCTTGAGCCGCAGGTACGTGTACACGCCGGTGTCGATGCGCTCGAGCACCGTGCCGTCGACTGGCGGCGTCGAGAGCGTCTTCGGCAGGCCGTTCGCGTGCGGGTTCTCCATCGGTTTGCCAGCAGCCGGAGCCGTGGGCGCCGCGCCCGAGGTGATGGTGCCGAAGATGATGACGGGCCAGGTGCGCTTGAGCGTCGTGCTCTCGAAGTTCTGCATGCGCGCCTGCACCTCGAGCGTCACCTTCGCGCCGGGCGCCAGCTCGACCTGCGGCACCGCGGCCCACTCTTCGGCCGTGGCGGTCTTCAGCCGCACATAGGAGTAGCCCGCCGCGTCGACCTTCTCGACCACCGTGCCCGTCAGCGAGGTCGTCGGCTGCGCGAGGGCCACAAAGGCCCCCAGCATCGACGTGAGGAGCAGCGAACGCCGCCCGAGGAGTGCTGTCGTTTCGAAGCTCATTCGTTTCTCCTTCACGTCGACACCGTTTGGGTCTGGGCCTACTTCTTCTTCGCCGCTGCCGGCTTGAACTTGAGCACGTAGGCCGCGACGTTGCGCAGCTCGTCGTCCTTCAGCGCCGCCGACCACGACACCATCAGCGGCGAGCGGCCGTTGGCGGCGCCGCCGTCTTTGATGATCTTGTAGGTGTACTCGTCCGTGAGGCGCGCAGCGTTGGCCGCGTCGGTGAAGTTGGTGGGCTTCGGCGTGAGCGCCGCGCCGGCCGGGCCGTTGCCGTCGCCCTTCTCGCCGTGGCACGACACGCAGAACGTCTTGTACTGCGCCTCGCCCTTGGCCGCGTCGCCCTTGAGCTCGAACCCGCCAGCCATCGCAGCACCAGAGACCAGCACCACCATCGTCGTCATCAGTCGCTTCATGTGTCGTCGCCTCCTTCGAGGTTGAACGCCCGCGTCATCGCAGGTGGATCAGTTCGTCTGATCAGCCGACATGACGCGCGCTCCGACGTTTCTTCTCAAGCGCAACGTTTGCGAACGTGATGAGCGCTCATGGCGAGCATGATGGCGACCCGTGCTGTCAGTCGGGCCTGACACAGTTCGAGCTCGAGCCTGTGCTGCCCGCCTTCGTGCGCTGCAGACGTGGGGGCCCGATGGGACTGCGTTGGAACTTTTCAATGCGCCGGGATTCGGGCTAAGCGCCTGAATCGACTTCCGGGGAGAATCGAACATGACCAGGCAATCGACACTGATCGGTGGGGCGGTAACGTGTTTGTCCTCAGCACCACTGCCCTTGATGAAACTCACTCGACTGGTGGTTTTGGGGCTGTCGGTGTCTGCCTCGCTCGTCTTCGCCAACCCGGCGGCGGGAGTCTCTGACGAGCGCGTGGTGCTGCCTGCAGCGCCCGGCAGCATCGACGGCGTTGGTGAGAACGCGACGGTCGAGGGCAACCAGGGCGCCATGCGCTACTCGGTGGCCGTCGATGTTCCGCCTGGCTTCCCCGGCGCGACGCCCTCCCTGTCGCTGTCGTACAGCTCGTCCTCTGGCGCCGGTCCCCTCGGTATTGGCTGGTCGATGCCGACCTTCTCCATCGAGCGCATGACCTCGAAGGGCCTGCAGAAGTACGACCTGACCGACCGCTTCGTGGTCGACGGCAGCGAAGAGCTCGTGCGCATCTCGGAGTCTGGCGCCGACGCCGTCTACCGTTCCCGCTTCGAAGGCGGCTTCGCCAAATGGACGTGGAAGAGCCGCGGCACGGGCGAAGATGGCTATTGGACCGCCGAGTACCCAGACGGGCGCGTCGGAACGTTCGGCGCAGACAGCCAGGGCGCCGCCGTCTCCACCGCGCAGGTGCGCGTGCCGGCGACGTCGCGAGTCTGGCGCTGGAACCTCGTCTCGATGGTCGACGCGTACGGCCACGCCATGCGCCTGACGTGGACGAAGGACGCCTCGGGTCACCCGCTCCTCGACCGCATCGACTACCTCTTCGAGGGCACCACGCCTCGCCACTCGGTCCGGTTCACCTGGGAAGGCCGCTCCGACGTCATCAGCAACGCGACGCCCGGCTTCGAGCTGCGCCTCACCCAGCGCCTGAAGGACATTCGCATCTTCTCGGGCACCACCGCGCCCGAGCTCGTTCGCCTCTACGTGCTCAACTACGAGGCTGACGCGACTGCAGGTTCTGTCTCTCGCCTCACCAGCGTCGCCCGTTTTGGCCGCGGCATGGCGGCGTACCCGGTGACGTTCCGGTTCGCGTACTCGAAGACGCTCGGCACCGTCTGTGACTCGAGCTGCGAGAAGGCCTTCACCCGCGACATGGGCACCCTCGCCGGAGTCGACTTCTCGACCGGCCGCGCCGCCCTCATCGACATGAACGGCGACGCGCTGCCCGACGTCGTCTTCTCCGACGCGCAGGGCCGTCACTCCATCTTCAACGCGAAGCTCGACGGCGAAGGCCGCACCAGCTTCGAGACCAACCCGCGGCAGAGCACCATGACGACCGGCTCGAGCCCCTTCATCATCGGCGACGCGCGCGTGCAGGTCATCGACGTCAACGGCGACGGCTTCGTCGACATCACGCAGGCCAAGGTGCCTGCGCTGCTGTGCAACAACGGCTCGGGTGACTGGGTGGCGTCGTCGGTCTGCGCCCCGTCGGCGCCCGGCCTGCCCTCGTCGTTCTCGCCCGAGGAAGACAGCGACCCGAGTCAGTCAGAGCCGAAGTTCGTTCGCTTCTTCGACTACGACAACGACCGCCGCATCGACTGGCTGCGCACCTACTCGGGCGGCACGACCACCGAGGTGCTCGTCAACTCCAACACCGGCTTCAACACCGTCACAGTGCAGAACATCGGCGTCGCGTTCGACGAGAGCACCCTGCAGCTCGCCGACATGAACGGCGACGGCCTGCAGGACCCGGCGCAGCTCCAGGTGACTGGCCAGACCGTGCAGGTGCTCTACAAGCTCAACTACGGCTACGGGAACTGGGCCTCGACCTGGTCGACCATCACCCTCAACGGCCTCGATGCGTCTCAGGCCGACAAGGCCGAGCTCCAGGACATCAACGGTGACGGCCTCTCCGACGTGGTGGCCGTGACCGGCAGCGAGGTGCGCCTGGCCCTCAACCGCAACGGCGACCGCTTCGACCCCGTTCGGCTGCTCACCACCGCCGACCTCGCGCAGGGCAGCTCGATTCCCTCCCGCGGCACCAACACCGTCGTCATGTTCGCCGACATGAACGGCAACGGCTCCGATGACATCGTCTGGGTGCAGCCCTCTGGCGCGGTGACGTACCTCGAGCTCTTCCCCGTGCGGCCGAACCTCATCTCGCGCATCGACAACGGCATCGGCGCGGTGCAGGTCATCAGCTACGGCAGCAGCATCGTCGAGCAGGCCCGCGACGCGGCCGCCAACATGCCGTGGGCCAACCGCGTGCCAAACCCGTACACCACGGTGAAGCGCCTCGAGACCTTCGTCACCCTGACGGCCACCGACTCCAGCGGCCTCAAGGAGCTCACCACCTTCCGCTACCACTCGGGCTTCTACGACGGCGTCGAGAAGCAGTTCCGCGGGTACGAGCAGGTCGAGCGCGAGCTGCTCTCGGACATGTCGCGCGACGCCCAGGAGCCCGGGTTGCGCGTCGATGACTACGACGTCGGCAAGACGGCTCCCGTGCTCGCCTCGAACAAGCTGCGCAGCCGCGTGTACGCCGGCACCGCGCCGAACCTCTCGCTGCTGACCGACACCACGCAGCTGTACGAGGCCTGCCCTGTCGCCGACGTCGGCACGCCCAGCCCCGCCATCACCTTCCCCTGTCTGCGTGCCACCACCACGACCGCCGTCGAGCGCGACGTGGCCAACGCCGTCACCACCCGCGTCGAGTTCGACTACGACGGGTACGGCAACGGCACCATCAGCCGCGACCTCGGCGTCATTCACTTCGGCACCACCCAGCAGCCGCGCCCCTGTGACGCGTGCACGCAGTCGGGCGCCTTCGGCAAGCCGTGCGGCATGATGTGCACCGGCGACGAGCGCTTCGTCGAGAACGAGTACCTCACCCCGGGCACCGCCACCGGAGGCAAGTGGTTCGTCGGCCGCCCGCGCCGCGCCACCGCCGGCGCTGTCATGGGCATGTCTGCCAGCGAGACGCTCTACTTCTACGATGGCAACGACTTCGAAGGGCAGCCCATGGGCCTCACCCAGGGCAAGCTGACGCGCGTGCAGGAGCGCTTCGGCGCCGGCCCCAACGATGTCGTCTCGGTACGCCACCGCTTCGACACGCACGGCAACATCCTCGAGCGCATCGAGCCGCTGGGCTCGCTCACCGACTCGGCCACCCAGCGCCGCGTGATGACGTACGACGCCTCGGGCCTCAACGTCGTCTCGGTCGAGGTGCGCGTGGGCTCGGGCCCCGTGCAGGCTCTGCGCCGTGACTACGTCACCGACCCCGCGTGGGAGCAGATTTCGCAGGCCTCGAACTGGTACCCCGTCGCCAACGGCGCGGCGGCGGCTCCGGTGCTGCAGACGCGCTGGCGCTTCGACGAGCACAACCGCGTCATTCGTGTGCTCGAGCAGGGCGACACCGACGCCAACCCCGCGCAGGAGTTCGCCTACGAGCTGGGCGACCCCTCGAGCCGCCTCGTGATTCAGACGCGCAGCTCGCCCACCAGCGGCCTCGACGTCGTGCAGGCCCGCTGCCTCGACGGTAAGGGCCGCCAGTACCAGCTGCGCTCGAAGGTCGACGCCAACACCTGGCAGGTCTCGGGCTTCACCGAGTTCGACGCGCGCGGCGCGGTGGTTCGCCAGTACCAGCCGTGGACCTCGGCGTCGGGCGCCTGCGAGACCATGCCTCCCGCCAACGTGCCCGCCGTGCGGTACACGTTCGACCCGGTCGGCCGGCAGCTCACCACGACCGAGCCTGACCAGTCGGTGCGCCGCAACGAGTACGGCCCGCTCTTCACGCGGCTGTACGACGAGAACGACACCGACATGGGCAGCGCGTTCGCCAACACGCCCACCGTCGTCGAGTTCGACGGCCTCGGTCGCCTCGTCGCCTTCCAGCGCGCGCTGAGCGCCAGCGGCCCGCAGCCCCGCACCGAGGTCAGCTACGACGCGCTCGGCCGCCTCGCCACGGTGAAAGACCCGGGCGGCAACGTCAAGACGCAGACCTTCGACGGCCTCGGCCGCGTGCTGAGCCTGGTCGACCCCAACGCCGGCACCACCCGCTTCGAGTACGACGCGAACGGCAACGTGGTGCGGCAGGTCGACGCCCGCAACAAGGTGATTCGGCAGCAGTACGACGGCGCCAACCGCCTGCTCGCCCAGTGGGACGAAGCCGACGAGGCGAACACCAAGGTGTCGTTCACCTACGACCTCGTGCCCGGCTGCACCGACTGCACCAACGCCGGTGGTCAGCTCGCCGAGCTGCGCTACCCGGCCGGCCGCGAGCGCCGCGGCTTCGACGCGAAGGGCAACCTCATCTACCGCGAGCGCACCGTCGACGGCGCCAGCCTCGTCACGCGCCGCCGCTATGACGGCGCCGACCGCGAAATCTCCACCACCTTCCCCGGTGGGCTCGAGCTGCAGCGCACCTTCGACGGCATGGGCCGGCTGAAGTCGATTCCCAACTACCTCGCTCAGGTCACCTACAACGACCGCGGGCAGGTCACGAAGCTCGACTTCGCCAATGGCGCCGCGACCTCGTACAGCTACGACCCGCGGCTGCGCCTCTCGTCGCTGAAGACGACGCTCAAAGACGGCTCGGCCCTCATCGACCTCTCGTACACGCGCGACCGCGTCGGCAACCTGTTGTCGGTGGCAGAGCAGGCCACGCGCACCACGCCCGTTCGCCACGGCGCCACGCTGGCCTACGACGCGTGGGACCGGCTGAAGACGGCCTCCCTCGTGCGGCCGAGCGCTGACGCCGAGGTGTTGTCGTTCTCGTTCGACGACATGGACAACCTCACGGGCGTGACGTCGAGCCTCGGCGCCGCGAGCCCGGCTCACGTCGGTACCATCACCTACAACCCGATGAAGCCCAACGCGGTGGCGAAGGCGGGCTCCGTCGACTTCACCCAGGACGGCCGGGGCAACGTCGCCACCCGCGCCGGGCTGACCTTCGAGCGTGACGTCTTCAACCGCCTCTCGAAGGTGCAGAAGGACGGCGCCGACCAGGCCACCTTCTTCTTCGGTGCTGGCGTCGAGCGCGCCAAGCGGGTCGAGGGTGCCTCCACCACACTCTACGCCGAGCCCGACATCGAGGTGCGTGACGGCATCGCCAACCTCTACGTGCGCATCGGCGCGCTGCGCATCGCTCGCGCCCAGACCACGGCCACTGCCCCGCAGGTGCTCTCAGACCTCGCGCCCGCGACCGGCTCGGGCTCGTCGAAGACCGTCATGGGCGACCGCATCATCGACATCTCTGACGCGTGGATCGCGCAGATGGCCAGCACCGGCTCGGTGTCGCTGCTCGGAGGCCCTGCGCCTTCGCCAGTCAAATCGCTCCTGGCCTCGTCGGCGCGCCGGTTGCTCGTCGACGACGTGGTGTGGCTGCACGCCGACCACCTGCGCTCCACCATCGGCGCGACCGACACCGCAGGCGCGCTGCGCGCCGAGCAGAGCTTCTTCCCGCTCGGCGGCACCCGCGCCTCGACGGGCTACGTCGACGCCTACGGCTTCACCGGCGGCGAGCACGTGAAGAGCACCGGCCTCATCCACATGCCGTTCCGCGAGCTCGACCCCGTCAGCGGTCGCTGGAGCAGCGTCGACCCGGCCTTCCAGCTCAGCACCACCGACAACATCGACTCGTACGGTGAGAGCACCGGCGGCTACGTCTACGCGAAGAACAACCCCACCAACTACACCGACCCCACGGGCCTTGCCGCGACGCCCGCCCAGCTCAAGACACGCGCGCGGCAGGGCAAAGCGAAGGGCATCGCCAAGGCCGTCGGCCTGATTCTCGCCGTCGCCTCGTCCATCGTCTCCCTCGCGTCGACCGCCATGGCCGTCGAGGCCGACAACGACACCGAGCGCCAGAACGCCACCATCGTCGCCAACGCCGCGCAGTCGGGCGCCACCCTCAGCACCCTCGTGACGTCGGGCCTCGACGTCGCCCGCAGCCGCCTCAAGGCCTCCGACAAGAAGAAGGGCATCAACCAGCCTGAGAAGGGCGACAAGGGCGACCAGGGTGACAAGGGTGACAAGGGTGACCAGGGCGAGAAGGGCGACACCGGCGAGAAGGGTGACAAGGGCGACAAGGGCGACCAGGGCATTCAGGGTCCCCAGGGCGTGCAGGGCATTCAGGGCCCGAAGGGCGACCCGGGCCAGGTGGTTGGCCGGCCGCCGGCGCCGACGCGGCCGCCTCCCTCTCCTCCCGTCACATCGAACCCGTCGACGACGACGGCTCCGTCTTCGCTGACGGTCAAGAAGGGTGGCAACCAGTGAGCAACCGGTTCGCGGTCTTGATGATGATGTGGTTCTCGTTGGTCGTGTCGGCCTGTACGTGCGGCACGCCCTGCACGCCAGGCGCGAAGGACTGCACCTGCAAAGAGGCGAGCGTCTGTGACGAGGGCCTGGTGTGTGGCGAGAACAAGTGCGTCGCGCCCACGACGGCCGGCGTTCAGGTCAGCGACGCCAACGCGCGTGGCTGCGAGGTGCTGCTCACCGAGAGCGCCGGGAACACCGTGACCGAGGTGACGTTCAGCAACGGCGTCGAAGGGGCCTTCGTTCGTGAGGCGCCCCGCGTCGCCTTCTCGTTCGTCGCGCCAACCGACGCCCGTCTGCCGTCGGCTGGGGTGGGCGTCTCGATTGCCGGCGCGCCTTCGGGCATCACCGTGTCGAAGGTGAGCTGCGTCGACAGCGCGGGCCAGAAGCTGGCCAACGCCACCGTCACCATTCGCTGATTCCTCGGGCAGTGACTGGCATTCTGCCCACTGCTTCTGACAGAGTTTTCCGCTCCTCCTGAAAGGTCGCTCATGAACTCCACCGCGCGCGTTCTCCTCGCCGGGCTGTGTCTGTCGGTCGTCATCGGCTGTCCATCGCCCATGCCGGCACCCGACGGAGGCCAAACCGAAGAGTGTGTGGTGGGCACGCAAGGGTGCGCCTGTGCGGCCGAAGACAAGTGCGCGAGGAACGCTCGCGGCGAGCAGCTGCTGTGCATGGGCGGCACCTGCGAAGCCATGACGTGCGTAGCGGGCGACCGCGGCTGTGTCTGCCGCAACGGCCTCGAGTGCAACGGCGCGGGTGACAGCTGCACCAACGGCTTCTGCGTGGCCGCAGGCTGTGCACCAGGCGCGAAGGACTGCACGTGCCTCGCCGGCGCGTGTGACGTCGGCTTCACCTGCCTCGAGAACACCGTCTGTGTCGACTCGGCTGGCTTCGAGGGCGGCGCATGTCTCACGAACGGCCGCTGCCACAAGGGCGCGCGCTGCGACTCCGCGACCGGCACCTGCGTGTTCTGCGACCCCGGTACGGCCGCCTGCCAGTGCAAGACCAACAACGGCTGCAACGCGGGCCTCGCGTGCTCGACGGGCCTCTGTCTGAGCGCCCAGCAGCTGCCGCCTGCAAACCCCGTCTGCTACACCTCGTGCCGCGACGACCTCGACGAGAACGACGGCGGCCAGCGCGAGTGCTCGACCGACAACGTCTTCTCGGGGTGTCTGCCCAACCGCACCTGCACCCAGGGCAGCTGTCTGCTGCCCGGCGCCTCGAAGCCCGGCTGCACCCAGGACTCGGAGTGCCCCTTCTTCCAGGTCTGTCTCGCCGGCGGCTGCTACTCGAACTGTGAGGCGAACGCCGACTGCTCGAGCGGCATGGGCTGCTTCCGCAAGGCCTGCCGCTCGACGTGCAACGTGAACGCGAGCGCGGGCGCGCCGTGCCCCTCTGGTTACTCCTGCACGGCCAACGACGGCGAGAACGGCTTCTGTCTGCCCATTGGCCGCACGCAGTCGTCGCAGATGTCGCAGACGGCGCTGCCCAACGGCGGCCTCGAGATTCCGGTCGAGAGCCTCGAGCTGTCGAACGTGCAGGCGAGCGGCTCGTTCCAGGTGTTGCCGAAGTCGGCCATCACGCAGGACGTGACGATTCAGAAGGTCGCGCACACGGTCTACTACGCCGATGGGCGCAGCGAGCGCGTCGACCTCAAGACCAACGACGCTGGCGTCTATCTGCCCTGCGACGTGACCCGAAACGAGTGCCCGCTCTGGTGGCTCAAGCTCCAGGCGCCAGGCCAGATGCCGGTGCAGGACCAGTCGGTTCCGCTCCGGTTGAGCCCCAACTGCGCAGACACCACCCGCATCCCCGACGCCGGCGGCGTTGCGCCGTGCCCCGTCGTGCAGGTCTCGAACGCCGGCGGCATTCAGGCCGTTCGCTGGGAGGGTGAAATCAAGGTGACGACGCGCGACGCGACCACCTCGGTCACGCTTCGCTACGTCGAGCGCCCCGAAGGCCAGTGGACGGGCTCGATGTACTACTTCGGCACCTTCTCGACGAAGAACCTGCAGGGGTGGATCGACGCCGCCAACAAGGCGCAGGTCGGCACGGTGAAGAACGGCCTCATTCAGGGCTGGGGCCAGATGCGCGGCGGCCGCCTCGAAGGTTGGCAGGAGTTCCTCGCCATGCTGACCGCGACCCGCACCGAGTCGTGGAAGTTCGGCACCGTCGACCAGCGCTGCAAGACGAACAACGGCAACCAGCCGAAGATTGCCTGCTACCCGTACACGAACACCGTCGGCGTGCGGCCCTTCGTGCAGGACACCGACGACACGCCGATTCCGTCGGGCGTCACCGAGCTGCCCGTCGCCTTCAACCTGAAAATCGACCCGGCCAACGCCGCGGCGTTCACCGGCCGCATCGAGTCGTCGAACTCGATGCACTACCCCGGCAACCCGGCGCTCCGCATCGAGTTCAAGGGCAGCCCGGCCGACGCGGCGTCGTGTGCGTCGGGCACCGGCGGCAACGACTGCCTCGTGTACCTGAAGGAGAACGCGACGGGCGAAGCGAACAAGCTCGTCTCAGAGGTGGGCGGCCGGTACTTCCCCACGGCCGGCACGTGCGCGACCGGCTTCATTCCCAACGCGTTCCCCTGGCTCGTGCCGGGCTTCACCGCGGGCACCGTGCTCGACCAGGCGACCGGCAACCGCGCCCGCACCGAATGTCGCGACAACCTGCTGCCCTTCGACCAGATGGCGGCCGCCTCGAACGGCGCGCTCAACCAGAGCCTCGCCGGCGGCAACCCCGTGCCAGATGGTCAGTCGCGGCGCCGTACCCTGCGCTTCCTCGACGGCGCCCTCGTCAACCAGTCTGAAATCTTCATCCTCTTCGAAGAGAGCTACGCCTCATTCATTCCCGGCCAGCCCGCCACGACGGCGTACGGCTACATGCTGCTCAAGCGTGCCCCCGCCAACCTGACCGCGGCCTCGTTCGTCGGCATGCGCCCGCCAGCCATGCCGCCGGTGCGCACCACGCCAACGCCGCCTGGCGCCCAGTGCGACGCGACCCTCATCAAGGACGCGCTCGGCAAGCCGACGCCGACGGCCATCACCACGCTCACCCAGCTCGAGCGCGAGACGCTGACCAAGACGTTGCTCGAAGGGTCGGTCACCACCGCCGGCTACGGTGCCGTGCCGCCCACCGAGTTCGTTCACTACTTCTGTGAAGACACCGGCCTCTTCAACGGTGGGCGCGAAGACCGCGGCCTCTCGACTGACGTCGAGGTTGCGTGTCCGGCCGGGAGCAAGATCATCTACTTCCTCTCGAACCGCACCCCGGCGCAGGTCGCTGCCGAGGCGTGTCAGACGGTCTCGAACGGCCGCGGCAGCTGCATGGCCACGCTGAACTCGTGGCGCGCCGCCGGCACCATCGTCACGGAAGAGAACCCGCTGTACGAGTGCGTGCCGCCGCCCGGCCAGCCGCGGCCGGTGTTCTGCGACGACAACCGCCTCGACCTGCGCGCCAACAAGACGTTCTTCAAGAAGCTGCCGTCGAACACGGCGAAGACGTTGCTGCCGCTGCGCGCGCTCATCGACGCCGCCTTCCGCTACAAGACCCGGTTCCGCTCGTCGACCGGAGGCACCCTGGGCTTCGCGCCTGCGCAGTGCGTGCCGAACTCCGACCAGGTGCCGTACTGCTACGACCCTGCGCAGATCGAAGAGGCGCGCCAGCGGGTCGACTGTCTCATCAACATCTACAGCGTCGACGCGTACGCGAACGGGCTGAGCGCGAACCAGCGCACCGACCTCAACGCCTTCCTGCGCAAGAGCTTCTCGGAGTTCTCGCCGACCTATGAGGGCTTCGAGCGCCTGTACGCCGAGCTGATGATCATGCAGGGCGACGAGTCGCTGACCGCGGCCTACGCCTCACGGTTCGACCTCGCGGCGACCGGCGGAGCGAGCTTCAAGGGCTCGGCGTTCGAGCCCAACGGCATCGACCTGACCGGTGTGGCCGGCGCCGAGATGTTCCGGCTGTATCAGGCCGTGCAGTACTACCAGCTCGCGCTCGACCGGCTGTACATGCTCGGGCCGAACATGTCGGTGGCGCTGGCCCGTGGCCCCGTCACCAGCGAGCTCGACTTCATCTCGGCCGAGACGGTGACCAGCTACCTCGAGCGCCTCGTGCGCGCGGCATCGCAGAAGTCGCGGTCGATCGGTGAGATCGCGCGCCGCTACCAGAACTTCAACCGGCCTGACCTCGCGCGCCGCACCATCGAGCGCGGCTACGTCGCGACCTACCTCGAGAGCGCCATCATCAGCCGCCAGATGCTCGACATCGCCGCGGCCTCGTCGTCGGCGTCGCTGCCGCAGATCTACATCACCATCGAGAAGGCGCAGCGGAACTACCGCATGGCGCTGCTCGACATGCGTGAGATGTACGCGCAGATCACCGACGAGATGAACTACTTCGGGTACCCGCCCGACTACATTCCCTTCCCGGCCATCGAGGGCTCGTCGGTGTCGTCGGCGAACGCGTTCGACACGCTGCTGAACCTCGCCAAGCAGCGCCTCGACCTCGCGAAGACGCGTGAGCAGATCGCCCTGGCGTCAGGCAAGCAGGGGCGCGTCGACGCGGCCCAGTTCCAGTCAGACCTCACCGGCATTCGGAACAACTACGAGAACCAGCTCGCGCAGATCTGCGGCACCTTCCCCGGGCCCGACAGCCGCCAGTACCCGGCGATTCGCAAGTACGCGCCGCTGAGCGACGTCGCGACGGCCATGGGTGACCCGTGCGGCCGCATGGGCTCGGGCGAGCTGCACCAGGCGATGGGCAACGTGAAGGACTCGGCGCTGCGGCTCAAGGGCGTCATTCTGCGTCACGAGAACAGCCTGGCCGACATCGACATCGAGCGCACCCGCATCGCCGAGCAGTGCGCGCTCAACACCACCATCGCCGACCTGCAGTACCAGATGGCCGAGAAGCAGGCGACGGTGGCCCAGACGGTGGCCGAGCAGCGCGCGCTGATGACGCTCATCTCGAGCAGCGTGCAGGCCGTCACCAGCGCAGTGCAGGTCATGGACTGCGAGATTCAGTGCGCCAGTTCGGCGGCCATGGCCGTGACCGTCGCCGCGCTGGGTGTTGCCACCGCGGGCAGCCAGTTCGCGACCGAAGGCATCATCATTCAGAAAGAGGCCGACCAGCGGAAGTACGAGCGCGACACCATGCGCATCATCGCGAACGCGCCCTGCCAGCAGGGGCAGATCGACTCCGTCGCGAAGATCGCCGACCTGACGAACAACCTGCTCGAGATTCAGCTCGAGGCGCTGCGGGCCGACTACGGCATGCGGCTGTCGATGTCAGAGGTGAAGCGGCTGTTCTCGACCGCCGAGCGCCTGCAGGCGCAGCAGGAAGAGGCCGAGCAGCTCGCCATCAACCTGCAGCAGGCGCAGAACGACCCGAACGTTCGCATCTACCAGAACGACTCCATCATCAACGCCGACGTCAGCTTCCGCGACGCGCTCGCGCTCGCCTACCGCCTCACGCGCGTCTACGAGTACTACTCGAGCCAGTCGTACGCGAAGAAGGAGCAGCTCTTCCTCATTCGCATGGTGACGGCCGGCCAGTACAACCTCGAGAACTACCTGCTCGAGCTCGAGAACGCGTTCAACGCCTTCGAGGAGGAGTTCGGCAACCCTGACGTGCGCGTGATGGCGCTCTCGCTGCGCGACGACATCTTCCAGATTCCGTACAAGAAGAACAACGGCGACGAGCTGCGTGACGACGAGCGCGTGAACCAGTTCCGCGCGCGCCTGAAAGACGTGAAGCTGCTCGACTCGCGCGGCTACCTGACGCTGCCGTTCTCGACCCAGCTGAAGGACCTCTCGCCGCTGACGCGCAACCACAAGATTCGCCACGTCGAGGTCGAGCTGCAGGGCGGCCAGCTGGGTGACGGCGTGGCCCGCATCTACCTGCGCATGTCGGGCACGGGTGTGGTGAAGAACGTCGCCGACGCGACGGACTACTACGTGTTCCCCGAGCGCACCGCGGTGGTGAACGCCAGCATCGGCGGCTCGAAGGTGTTCGACCCCGAGGTCTACCGCAACTACCGCTTCCGCGACCGCCCGCTCGTCAACACGCTCTGGGAGCTCATCATCAACCAGCGCGACGAGCTCGCGAACCGCGACATGAACCTCGGCACGCTCAATGACATTCGCGTGCTCATCTACTACTCAGACTTCACCACGTTCTGACCCTGGCCCCGCCCAAGGAACTGCACACCATGACTCTGCCTCTCATGCGGCGCACGGCCGTCGCCTGTTGTCTGGGCCTGGCGTTGATTCTCGCGGGCTGCCCGCAGCCACCCGCCAACAACGACGGCGGCGACAACACGGGCGGCGGCTCGGCCTGCACGCCGGGCACCGTCGGGTGTGGCTGCGACAACAGCACGTGCTCGTCGGGTGAGTGCGTCGACGGCGCCTGCGTGGCCTGTCAGCGCGGCTCGGCGAACTGTGTCTGCCGCGCCAACAACACCTGTGACATGGGCCTGCGCTGCGGCAACGGCAAGTGCGAGACGTGCCCGCCTGGGCAGAACGGCTGTGCCTGCAACGGCACGACGTGCAACGCGAGCCTCACCTGCAGCAACGGCACCTGCGTGCCCGACACCTGCACGCCCGGCGCTCCCGGCTGCCCCTGCCGCACCCAGGGCCCCGTCTGCGACAACAACGCGTACTGCGACTCGTCGAGCCGCTGCCAGACGTGCATGCCCGACGTGAAGGGCTGTGCCTGCAGCTCGACCTCGACCTGCCTCGGCGGCCTCGTGTGCAACATGGCGACGATGCAGTGCCGTGACGCCGTCACCTGCGCGCAGCTGCGCACGCCGATGGACGGCGGCGTCGGCTGCGCTGCCAACCAGCTGTGCACCATGGCGGCCGGCCAGGACGCGGTCTGCGTCGCCGGCATGTGCGAACCCAACTTCAAGTTCGACTCCACCACGAACACCTGTGTCGCCTGCGTGTCGGCGAACTGCGCGAACGAGCCGACGTGCACGGGCCCCGGTGGGCTCGCCGCGACGATGTGTGACGGGCAGAACCGCGTCTGCAACCAGTCGGGCATGGTGGCGGCGTGTGGGGCCTGCAAGCCTGGCTTCACCGAGAACGGCTCCGCGTCGTGCCAGCCCGTGCCGCGCTGCGGCTCCACCACCTGCGGCCTCACCGAGTACTGCGACACCAGCGGCACCGCGCCGGCGTGTCTGCCCCTGCCGTGCCCTGCCGGCCAGGCCAAAGAAGGCGCCGGCGCCTGCATGACCTGCACGACGCCAGTGAATTGCATGGGCGCGGGCTACTCGGGCCGATACTGGCCGTTCCGCACGGCGGGCCGCTGCATCTGCGAGACCCTCGATGGCTACTTCGAGCCCGGCGTGGCCGCTGGCGCCGCGACGCTCTGCGACGCCGACAACGACGGCTGGGTGAACGCCCGCGCCGACGGCACCGACATCACCGGCAACCCCGTGCTCAAGGCCAACGCGCGCTGCACCATTCGAAAGGTCGACCGCGTTCGCCTCGTCGAAGAGACGGGCGTCTCGGCCGAGGTGCATTCGTGCACGAACTCGATGAGCCCCGTGGTTCCGCCGGAGCGTCTGGTCGACGGCGGGGTCGCGCCGCTCTTCGACGGCGGCTGGCCGACGGCAGCGCCCGGTCCCTCCATCTGTCCTCCGAACCAGATTCTGCCGATTCGCCTGCTCGAGTCGCCGCGCAACGACCGACCGGGAGAACCCCTCACCGAGCCCAACCAGGTTCCCGTCTGGGGTGACGGTGGCCGCCTGCTCGAGGCGAGCGAGCTCAACGCCCTCACCAAGGGCTGCATCACGGGCGTGACCGACCTGAACGACAACAACGTCGACGACATTCGCGAGGTGCAGCCCTCTGGAGCCAGCGCCGACGACCAGGTTCGCCTGCAGTCGTTCGCGTACTACGTCGAGCTCTACTCGGCGTACTACGAGCCCTCGGCGACCGACCTCGGCGTGCTCGTCATCAAGGAGCGCTCGCGCTGCGACCCCGGCTTCCCCCTTCGGTACGACCCGACCGCGGTTCGCACGGCTGATGGCGGCGCGAGCGACGAGTTCGTGGTGCGCCAGGATGGTGGCTCGCGGTACTGGCGCTCGTGCGAGCGTCGCCGTGACCCGACCTTCAACGAGGCGGTTCCCGCTCCGGGCTACGACTTCGCGCAGTGGACGTGCCCCGCGTCGACCGGCACCTGCGCGTTCCGCGACTTCCCGTCGGCGACGCAGGTCGGGCCCACCAGCCCGCGCACGACGTTCTTCCGCGACTTCGGCCGCTGCAACCTCGGAGGCGCGCTGCCTGCCGACCGGCGCTGGCGCGGGTTCGGCCACCACAGCCAGTTCAAGTGCGTCGAGGTCGTCAGCTCGGCGAACCCCTCACGCGAGCAGCTCAACACCAACTCGTTCGACGGCGGCGTCGACGGCTTCGCGTTCAACAACTGCGTGGCGGTCGCGTGCAACGGCACGGGCTCGAACTGCCGCACGACTCCTGGTTCAGGCGCGCAGACGGCTCAGCCGGTCATCAACTGCACCGCGACCTACGCGCCTCAGGCGGGCTCGGTCGGGTTCGCCGCGGTGGGCTTCCGGCCGTACGGCAACACGGCGCCTTCGGTCGGTTACGGGCGCGCGGCGTACACCGGCGGCTGCGTGAACGAGGACACCGAGAGCGAGATTGCGTCGGGGTCTCCTGACGTCAACTACCAGAGCTACCTCTGCCCGTACCCCGAGTTCTCCCGCACTCGCGCCATCGCGGAGCGCACCTTCGGCCGTCACAGCTGCTACCTGCAGCCGCCGAACTTCCTCTGGTCGGGTGCGACGCCTCAGCGCGCCACGCTGCGTTGGTCGGCTCCAGATGCAGGCGCCGGCACGTTGAACGGCGTCTGGCGCAACTGACCTCACCTGGACGCGGCTGAGCTGAAACGCTCAGTCGCTTCCGGGTCATTCGGAGTCTCGGCCGTGCCTCGCAGGCGCGAGCATCAGCGAAAGATGTGGTCTCCCGTTGAGGGCCCTCGGGTTCGGCGCGGCCCCTTGTCGTGCTGAAGGGAAATGTGCGATGGCCCGCGCCCGTGCTCTGGTGAACGCTTCGCCAGCTGATCCGGGCCGCCTCTCGGGAGTCACCGCATGTTCAGCCGCACCGCCGTCATCGCCTTCGGGCTCGCTCTCTCGGTTGTCGGCTGCACGTGCAACCGCGAGCCTCCGGCGCAGATGACGTTGAAGCAGGAGGGCGAAGACTGTCTGCGCGACGAGCAGTGCGCGACGGGCCTGTGTGAAGGCGTTCCAGGGACCCAACCGGTCTGCCGCCGAAAGTGCGCCGACGGCTGCATGGCGACCGAGGTCTGCAGCCAGCTGACGCCGCTGCGCTACGCCTGCGTGGCCGACCGCGGAGGTCTCTGCCAGGCCTGCCAGCTCGACAGCGACTGCCCGTACCCCTCCGACAAGTGCATCGTGGTGAACGGCGAAGGGGTGTGCGGCCGCGACTGCGCGTTCGACCAGACGTGCCCCACCTCGTACCGCTGCCTCAACGGGGTCGGCACCGATGGCCGCCCGAAGTCGCAGCAGTGCACGCCGAGCTCGGCCAGCTGTGACTGCACGGCCGCGAACCAGGGCCAGATGGTCTCGTGCATGAACCAGAACGGCTTCGGCACCTGCAACGGCACGCGCACCTGCGACGGCGTCAGCGGCTACTCTGCGTGCACCGCCTCGACGCCGGTGGCCGAGACGTGCAACGGCACCGACGACGACTGCGACGGCCGCACCGACGAAGACCTGCCCACCGTGACCTGTGGCCTCGGCGTCTGCCAGCGCACCGTGCCCTCGTGCGCCGATGGCGGTACCTTCGTCTGCACTCCCGGAGACGCTGGCGTCGAGCTCTGCAACGGCCTCGACGATGACTGCGACGGCACGCCCGACAACGGCATCAGCCTGCAGAGCGACGTCACCAACTGCGGCCGCTGCGGCAACGCGTGCATGGTGCAGAACGCGACGCCCCGCTGCGTCGCAGGGCAGTGTGACATCGGCATGTGCACCGCGCCCTTCGACGACTGCAACGGGCGCCTCACCGATGGCTGCGAAGAGAACACCCAGACCAGCGTGAACCACTGCGGCATGTGCGGCCGCCGCTGCGTCGCCTCCAACGCCACCTCGTCGTGCGCCGCCGGCCAGTGCGCCTTCACCTGCAACACCGGCTTCTTCGACCTCGACACCGACCCGGCCAACGGTTGCGAGTACCAGTGCACCTTCACCAGCGCGGTCGACCTGCCCGACCTCGCCTTCACCGACGCGAACTGCGACGGCATGGACGGCGAGCTGAACAACGGCATCTTCGTCTCGCTCAC
>JBEOKA010000358.1:0-52509 GCA_040275325.1 Myxococcaceae bacterium
GCGCCCGACAGCCCGATGAACGAGTACGACCGCACGTGGGTGCGAAACGGTGACGTCGCGTGGCGAGAGGCCGAGGCGATTCAGCGCCAGCGGCTGTGCTTCCAGGCCGGGCTGCAGCTCTCGAAGAAGGCGGTGCTGTTCGAGAAGTGGCAGTGCCTGCCCTTGAGCGCCGCCGCGCCGTGGGAGCCGAAGCCGTCAGAGGCGCTCGACGGCGGCCTCGACGGCGAATGAGTGGTTGTTCGCCGGGTGACGCGCCTCAAGAATGCCCGCGTGACCAGAACCGAACTGACGAAGCTCGTCGCAGAACTGCAGCGGTACAAAGACGCCTACTACAACGGCGCGCCGCTCATCTCTGACGCGGCCTACGACGCGCTCGAAGACAAGCTGCGCGCGGCTGACCCGAAGCACGCGTTCTTCGGCACGGTCGGGGCTCCGGTTCGCAGCGTCACCGAGTGGCCCAAGGCCCGGCACGCGATCCCCATGGGGTCGCTCAACAAGGCCGTCAACGAAGAGGAGTTTCGCAAGTGGGCCGCGCGCTGCGACGCGCTCGCCGAGCAGCAGCAGCTGAAGAAGATCTCGCAGAACCTCTTCGTCACCGAGAAGCTCGATGGGCTGTCGCTGGCCGTCACGTACGAACGGGGCGTGCTCAAAGAGGCCATCACCCGCGGCGACGGCCAGGTCGGAGAGCGCATCACGCCCAACGCCGCGCGCATGAAGGGCGTGCCCGGCAAGCTCAAGAAGGCCGTCAGCCTCACCGTGCGCGGTGAGATCATCTTGAAGACGTCGGACATGAAGAAGGCGTTCCCCGGCGCGGCCAACCCCCGCAACCAGGCCGCGGGCACCAGCAAGCGCTTCGACGGCCAGGGTTGCGAGCACCTCACCGTGCTCTTCTACGACCTCGACGGCCTCGACCATGACACCGAGGTCGAGAAGTTCTCGCTGCTCAAAGACCTGTCGTTCCTCACGCCGTTTCAGCTCGCGACCGACCTCGAGGGCGCCATCGCCGAGCACGTGAAGTACGCGAAGAAAAAGCGCGCGAGCCTCGACTACGAGATCGACGGGCTCGTGATGCGCGCCAACGACGTGCACGTGCACACCATGCTGGGCGAGGTGAACAACCGCCCCCGCGGCGCGGTCGCGTACAAGTTCGCCTCGCAGGCGCAGGTGACGAAGGTCGTCGACATCATCTGGGACACGGGCTCGTCGGGGCGGGTGTCTCCGGTCGCCGTGGTCGCGCCTGTCGTGCTCGCGGGCGCCACCGTGCAGCGCGCGTCGCTCGCCAACGCCTCGCGTGTCGCCGAGCTCGACATCGGGGTCGGTGACGACGTGCTCGTCTCGCGCCGAAACGACGTCATCCCCTACGTCGAAGAGGTCGTCGTCAAACGCGGCCCCACCGCGAAGCCGCCGAAGAAGTGCCTCGTCTGCAAGGCGCCGCTCGAGCGGTCGGGCGAGTACCTGAGCTGCCGCAACGACCGCTGCCGGGCCATCATCGAGGGCCGCATTCAGAACTGGGTCGACGCGCAGGGCGTGCTCGAGTGGGGCGAGACGCTCATCGCCCAGCTCGTCGAGGCAAAGCTCGTGAAGGAGCCCGCCGACCTCTACAAGCTCGAGCCCGAAGACATCGCCCAGCTCGACCGCCGCGGCCTCGTCATCGCGAAGAAGGTGCTCGCGAACCTGAAGGCGCAGCTGCCGCTGTCGCTGCCGAAGTTCCTCGCGTCGCTCGGCATCGAGAACTTCGGCGCCCAGACGGCGAAGGCCGTCGTCGCAGGTGGCTTCGACTCGCTCGACAAGGTGCGCGAGGCGTCGCTGGCCGAGCTCTCGGCGGTACCTGGAGTCGGCCCCGCGAAGGGCAAGGCTGCGTTCGAGGGCCTCGAGAAGCGCAGCAAGGAGATTGACCGCCTGCTCGCGGTGGGCGTCGTGCCCGTGACGAAGAAGGCCGCGGGTCCGCTCGCCGGCAAGACGTTCTGCTTCACCGGAGCGCTCTCGAAGCCGCGAAAGGTCTACGAGCAGCTGGTCGAAGAGAAGGGCGGCACCCTGCTCGCGGGCGTCACGAAGGACCTCGACTACCTCGTGATGCAGGACCCGGCCTCGGGCTCGAGCAAGGCGCAGAAGGCCGCGAAGTACGGCACGAAGTGCATCGACGAGAAGGCCTTCCTCGCGCTGGCGAAGTGACGACCTGCCGAGTTCGCTCAGTCGTCAGGGCAGGCCCGCGTCGTCGTCACGCCTCGCATGACACCCGGTGGCGTCAGCGTCGTCGTCCTCCAGCGCAACGCGGTGCTGCTCGCTGCGTTCGTGCGGGCGCGCTGACCGCCGCCGTGTCTTCTCTCCAGCTTCGCTGAAGCGCTTGCCTCGCTGGCTTCGAGACGACTCCAGACGCGCGCCCGAAAGAACGCTCGTCCACTCCACGTCTCCACCCACCACACGCGCGGCCCGACCGGCCGTCGCGAAGGAACTCGTATGCCCACCACCCTGCAGAGAACCCGCTTGTTCGGCGTGCTCGCGCACGTCGACGCAGGCAAGACCACCGTGAGCGAGCGCATGCTCTTTCTCAGCGGTCGCATTCACCGCATCGGAGAGGTTCACCACGGCAACACCACCCTCGACCACGGCGCCGAAGAGAAGAAGCACGGCATCACCATCTCGGCGGCGGCCTCGTCGTTCCGTTGGCAGCCACATGGGCTCGCCGATCATCACCTCACGCTCATCGACACGCCGGGCCACGTCGACTTCGCCATCGAGGTCGAGCGCGCGCTGCGGGTGCTCGACGGTGCCGTGGTGGTGCTCGACGCGTCACGTGGCGTGGAGCCGCAGACCGAGGCCGTGTGGCGCCAGGCCAGTGCGCATGGCGTGCCGCGCGTCGTGTTCGTCAACAAGCTCGACGCTCCGGGGGCGTCGGTGGAGCGCTGTCTTCACGACCTTCGCGAGCGGCTCGGCGCGCGCCCGCTCTTCCTGCAGTGCGTTCGGGAAGACGGCACGCTCGTCGACGTCATCGAGCAGCAGGCGCTGCGGTTCGGCGCCGATGGCACGGTGACGCGAAGCCTCGTCGACGAAGCCGAGCGACGTGAGCTGCTGGTGCAGGAGCTCGCCGAGTTCGACGGTGACGTGATGAACGCGTGGGCGCGCGACGAAGCGGTCGAGTCGTCGGTGCTGCACGCGGCCATTCGTCGGCTCACCTGCGCAGGGCAGCTCGTACCGGTGCTCTGTGGCGCGGCGCTCAAGAATCGGGGTGTGCCTTCGGTGCTCGACGCCGTGGTGCGCTACCTGCCGTCTCCAGATGACCGGGTGCTCTCGCACGGCCTCGTCGCGAAAGAAGGCGAAGCGCCGGTCGGCTTCGTCTTCAAGACCGACGTCGACGCGCACGTCGGAAGTCTCGCGTGGGTGCGGGTCTTCCAGGGCACCATTCGCCCGTCAGACACGCTGGTCGTGCGACCTTCTTCGCGAAGGGAGCGCGTCTCGCGGGTGCTCGGCCTTCACGGCGGGCACTTCGAGCCGATGAAGGAGCTCGGGCCCGGCGGCATCGCGGCGCTCGTGGGCCTGAAGTCGGCGAAGACGGGCGACACGGTCACGGCCGAGTCGCTCGACGTGGTGTTCGAGCGGCTCTCGACGGTGGAGCCGGTGGTCGAGCTCGCGCTCACGGCGAAGTCTGCCGATGACCAGTCGAAGCTGAGCGAGGCGTTGCGGCGCGCGTGCCTCGAGGACCCCTCACTGCGCGTTCGAATCGACGACGAGACGGGGCAGACGGTGTTGTGCGGCGTCGGCGAGCTGCACCTCAGCATCTGGCTCGAGAAGCTCGCGCGTCGAGACGGGCTCGAGGTGAAGGCCTCGGCGCCGGCGGTGTCGTATCGAGACACCATCGGCGGTGAAGCGCGCGTGACGTACCGGCACGTTCGGCAGAACAGCGGCCCGGGCCAGTTCGCGGTGGTGACGGTGAAGGTCGCGCCGGCGCCGCCAGGCACTGGGGTCTCGTTCGTCGACGACGTCGCGGGCGGCGTCATCTCGGCCGAGTTCATTCCCGCGGTGGAGCGGGGTGCACGCGCGGCATTGCAGCGTGGCGTGCGTGAGGGCGTGCCGTTGGTCGACGTCGAGGTGACGTTGCTCGACGGGCTCATGCACCAGGTGGACTCGAGCGCGATGGCCTTCGAAGTGGCGGGTTCGTTCGCGGTGCAGCAGGCCGTC
The DNA here is from genome assembly GCA_040275325.1 of Myxococcaceae bacterium. Classification (GTDB taxonomy): domain Bacteria; phylum Myxococcota; class Myxococcia; order Myxococcales; family Myxococcaceae; genus Xiheimicrobium. Next base: position 4,177 of record JBEOKA010000358.1, read on the forward strand.
GAGCGCGCCGGGTTGCGCCGCCTCGAGCCCGTGGCGAAGGCGCAGGTGACGGTGCCCGAGGTGCAGCTCGGCGCCGCGCTCGGGGAGGTGTCTGCGCGCCGGGGCGTAGTGCAGGGCGTGCGCACGCAGGGCCCCGTGTCGGTCATCGACGCCGTCATGCCCATCGCCAGAACGTTCGGCTTCGTGACGACCCTGCGAAGCCGCACCGAAGGGCGAGGCAGCGTGTCGCTCACCCACGCGGGCTTCGAGCCCGTGAAGTCGTAGTCAGTCGAGAGGCCGCCAGCGGAATCGGGTCGCTGGCGGCCGTTTCTCTCAACGCTGAATCGCGACACCTTCGGACTGGTCGGTGGCCTCGCCGCCGAAGTCGATGACCATGCCCTGGTTCGTCGCGGTGCCGTTGGGGCCGTCGACCTGCACGCGGAAGAGCTCGGTGACGCAGGTGATGAAGACGGTGCCCGTCTGCGGGCCGCGCATGATCATGTCGCTCGTCGAGCCCAGCGGCAGCCCGGTGACGGCCGTGCCCAGCGTGACGCCACTCGGAGAGACGACGACGGGCGTGGCGCGGTTGCGGAACGGCTGCGAGACGAGCGCGACGCCGCGCGAGCCGTCGGAGTCGGGGTGGAAGACGATGTCGGCCGGCTCTCCGATGACGGTGTTGCGCATGACCAGGTTCGACGCCGCGCCGCTCAGCGAGACCAGCGACAGGCCAGGCATGAAGACCTCGTCAGAGACGAGCAGCAGCCCGCCTCGAGGAGACGCCGCGAAGCCCGACGCGCCGCCGATGACGACGGGCGTGACGTGTGAGCGGGTCGCGTCGTACGGGTCGAACACCATGACGCGCTCGGGGCGGTTCTGCAGGCCGGGGCCAACCGGCAACAGCACGCGGCCAGACTCGGCCTCGATGTCGAAGCGCAGCGACGGCCCGGGAATCTCGGCGACCAGCGCGGCCGGGCCCAGCGTCGAGAGATCCTCCGAGGGTGTGAAGCGCCACAGCCGATAGTCCGACGAGCCCTGCGGCGCCGAGCCGACGACGTACAGGTGCCGGCCGTCGTGGCTGAAGCGCGCGTCGATGACTTCGCCCATCGGCGGCTTCACGCTGGCGTGCAGCACGCGCGCGCCCAACGGGTTCGCGTCGAGCGGCGTCTCGATGACCGACAACGCGCCCGACGTGTCCTCCACCACCACCGTCGCGCGGCCGTGCGGTGCGGCGCGGTGCTGCCGCGGCCCCATGCCCGTCGTCAGCCGCCGCGTGCCCGTCAGCGCCGAGCCATTCCACTGGCCGACGGTGAGCTCGGTGTTGCGCGCGGTGACGCCGCCGCCGTCGAGCTGCAGCAGCGGGTGGCCGATGGTGACGAGGCGTGGCGTGGCCGGGTCGTTGCGAAGCTCGACGGGCGCGACGCCCAGCAGCGTGCCGCCGCTCACCACCTCGAGCTGCACCCGCTCGTTCGTCACGACGTCGTCGAACGACTGCCAGGTGAGCACGCCCACGCCGCCGTCGCGAGCGCTGCCGCGCAGCAGCGTGGCCGTCTTCGTGCCGCCGTCGCTGCGAACGCGCAGCTCCCAGCCGTCGATCATCGAGCTGACCTCCACCGCGATGGGGCCACGGCGCGGCGCGCTCGCCACCGTGATGGTGGCCTGACCCGTCGCGGTCGAGCCGCCGCCTGACACGCTGCCGCCCGCGCCGCCCCCACCGCTGCTGCCTCCGCCCGAGGCTGACGACGTGCCGCCCGCGGTGGGTGAATTGCCTGCCGCGCCGCTGTCGGGCCGGCTGTTGCCGACGCTGCCAGTGTTGGTGCCACAGCCTGCCGCGCAGACGAGAACACCGAGGAGAAGGGCTCGCATGGGCGCGCCGTGTACCGCAGCCCGTTGCCGTCGCACCGTCTCTGAAACCGCACACCTCGCTCGTCGCGGAAACGTTCCTCCACTACGGTGCCCGCCATCATGACGACGAAGCTCAAAGTGGGAGTCCTCGGTGCGACGGGCATGGTGGGCCAGCGGTTCGTCTCGCTGCTCGCCGATCACCCGTGGTTCGAATTGGTGACGGTCGGCGCGAGCCCGTCGTCGGCCGGTAAGTCGTACGCAGAAGCCGTCGGTGGCCGCTGGTCGTTGCCAGGCGGCATTCCCGCGGCGGCGTCGAAGCTCACCGTCGTCGACGCGAGCGCGGTGCAGCAGGTCGCCAGCCAGGTCGACTTCGTCTTCTGCGCCGTCGACATGCCGAAGGACGCGACCGCGAAGCTCGAGGAGGACTACGCGAAGGCCGAGACGCCCGTCGTCTCGAACAACTCCGCGCACCGGTGGACGAGCGACGTCCCCATGTTCATTCCCGAGATCAACGACGCCCACGTCGCCGTCATCGACGCGCAGCGCCGCCGCCTCGGTACGAAGCGCGGGTTCATCACCGTGAAGCCGAACTGCTCGATTCAGAGCTACGTGCCGGCGCTGCACCCGCTCAAGCACTTCGGGCCGACGAAGCTCGCGGTCTGCACGTACCAGGCGATTTCAGGAGCCGGGAAGACGTTCGAGTCGTGGCCCGAGATGGTCGACAACGTCATTCCCTTCATCAAGGGCGAAGAAGAGAAGAGCGAGCAGGAGCCGCTGAAGATCTGGGGCCAGGTCGTGGACGGCCGCATCGTCACCGCGACCTCACCCACCATCACCGCGCAGTGCATTCGGGTGCCGGTCTCTGATGGCCACATGGCCGCGGTGTTCGTCGCGTTCGAGAAGAAGCCGACGAAGGAGCAGATCCTCGAGGCGTGGCGGGCTGCTTCCGGCAAGCCGCAGCAGCTGAAGCTGCCCAGCGCGCCGACGCCGTTCCTCACGTACTTCGAAGACGACGCGCGCCCGCAGACGAAGCTCGATCGCGACATCGGCAACGGGCAGGGCATCAGCATCGGGCGGCTCCGGACGGACGCCGTCTTCGACTGGCGCTTCGTGGCGCTCTCCCACAACACCGTGCGTGGCGCGGCCGGTGGAGCCGTGCTCACCGCCGAGCTGCTCAAGGCCGAGGGCTGGCTCAGCGCGAAGTGACGGTCAGAAGGTGACCATCGCGGCCAGCTCTCCACCGAGGGCGAGCCGTCTGCCGCTCGTGCGGGTCGCGTCGAAGTCGGTCAGTTGGTGCTCGGAGTCGAGCAGGAAACCCTCGAGCATGAACGCGAGGTGCTTGTTGATACGCAGCTCGTAGCCCAGCGTTCCACCCGCGTTGTGCAGCAGCCCCGGCCCCGTGCCCGCGAGCACCGCAGTCGCCATCGAGGGCATCGAGCCATCGGCCGGCATCGACGGGTACGAATACGAGGGGCGAACGGCGTCGCGGTTCAGCACGCGCGCGAGCCCCGCCGTTCCGTAGACGAAGTGCATGTCGGTGAAGCCGTGGCGCACCGAGACGAAGCCGCCCCACTCGTCGACGTCAGCGGGCCCGCCGAAGCCCAGGCTCAACAAGCCGATGTTGGCCATGTTGCGACCGAGCGAGAGCTCTGCGCGCAGCGTCGTGCGACCGAACGTCACGTCGGCGAACGCCGTCACGCCACCCGAGAGCGCGCGCCGCTGCGTCGGTGTTCCAAAGCCCAGCAGCACCGAGGTCGCGATGCCCGAGACGCCCACGCGCCCCTTGCCGACGAGGAACGCGCCGCGCACCGCGAACGTCGGCACGCCCGAGAGCTCGAACGCGCTGTCCTTCGCGGTGGTGTTCGCGCCCTCCATGCCGACGGCACCGCCGAGCTCGAACCCGCCCACCACGCCCAGCACCTTCACCTGCTGGCGCATGAAGCCGGTGTTGCCCGAGAGGAACCGCGTGCCCACCAGGTTGGCGCCATGCGCGTTGACGGGCGCGTGCAGGTCCCAGTCCTGGCCGGCGATGAGCGAGAACGCCGGCGTCGGCGCCCACTCGATGCGCGCGAGGCGCAGGCGGGGCAACGACACCACCGTCGGAGACGCCTTCGAGAAGTCGATGAAGTCGACCTCGAGCTGCGCGCGCACCTGGCCCGCTTCGTTCACGGCCAGCCCGAGCCGCGACTGCGCGACCTGAAAAGTGAGCCGTGGGTCACCCGGCGCGACCGAGACGACCGGGTTGCCTGCTGCCGTGACCGCGCTCGCGTTGGGTTGCCCGAAGGACTCCACCGCGCCCGAGGAGGGAATCACCGCGGGCTTGAGCGTCGCGTACGGTCGCAACATGCCCAGCACGGTCTCGGCCGCAGAGGGCGGTTGCTGCACGCTCGCGGCGGGCTTCGGAGGCTCGTCGGCCCAGGCCTGCTCCGAGAGCATCAGCAGGGCGATGGCGACGCGCTTCATGAGCCGCTCCGCGCGTTGTCGAGTGCGCGGGTGCCCTCGATGAGCTGGTGAAGGTCGTGCACGACGTCTCGCAGCGTGGTCGCCTGGCCGCTGAGCTCTTGGGCGGCGCTGGCGATCTCCTCTGCGTTGGCGGCCGTGTGTTGCGTCGACGTGTCGAGCGCATGCAGGCCGTGACCGACCTCGCCGATGTTCTCGGCCTGCTCCGACGAGGCCCGCGCGATACCCGAGAGCAGCTCCCCAACCTGCCGCACGTCGTTGGCCAGCGCGGTGAACCCTGCGCTGCTGCCGGTCACGAGCGTCGCGCCCTCCGAGATGCCCGAGACCGTGCGGTCGATGAGGTCGGCGCTCGTCTTCGAGGCCTCGGCGCAGCGCATGGCCAGCGCGCGCACCTGCTCGGCCACCACCGCGAAGCCCGCGCCCGCGGCACCAGCCCTCGCCGCTTCGATGGCGGCGTTCAGTGCGAGCAGGTTCGTCTGGAACGCGATGTCGTCGATGGTCTTCACCACCTTGCTCACCTCGCGCCCCGTCTCGGTGACGCGGCCCATGTGCGTGGTGACGTCTGCGAGCTGGCGGGTGGCGAGGTCGACCTGGTCGGTCGTCGTGCGCATGAGGCGCTGCACTTCGTTGGCGTCGCTCGCGTTTCGTTTCGTCCGAGACGACACCCCCTCCATCGCGGTCGACGACTGCTGCAGCGCCGAGGCCGAAGAGATGGAGTCGTGCGCCAGGGACTCCGAGACGCGCGCCACCATGTTGGAGGCGTCGGCGACGTGCGCGCTGCCCTCCTCGAGCGACTCGATGGCCTGCTCGAGCGGCTTCGAGATTCGCCGCGCCACCACGACCGACATGATCAGCGAGATCAGCAGGCCGAGCGACGACACCGCCACGGCGATGAGCACGACCGCGTTCACGTGGGCCCGAACGTCATCGGTGTACACGCCAGCGCCAGCGCGGCACCAGCTTCACGTACGAGACCTTCGGCACCGGCGCCTCGGAGCCCGGCTTCGGCCACAGGTAGTCGACGTGCGCGTCGTGGGCCGCAGACGCGTTCACGCCCTTGATCATCTCGACGAACAACAGCTTGCCCTTCGGGTCCTTCTTGGCCGACAGATCCTGCCCGTTGAGCGCAGGGTTCATCGGGTGCATCACCATCGTCGGGTGAAGGTCGTTCACCCAGACGTAGTTCTCGCCGTCGAAGCGCAGTCGTTTGAGGTGGTCGAGCGCGGCGGCCTGCGCCTGCTGCCGCGTCATGGTGCCGTTCACCTCGAGCTCTTCGTAGAGCTCCACCTGAGAGATCGCCGCTTCGACGGCGGCCTGCGGGTACTCCGAGCGCGCGTCGAGCAACAGGTCTCGAAAGCGCCAGGTCGTCCACACCAACACCCCGGCGATGACGAGGTTCGACAGGACGATGAGGGTGAGAATGCGGGCCTTCAGGCTCGACGAGCTGCGTGCGTTCGGCTGGCGTTCGTTCATGCGGATCCCTCTGCGCCTGACGGTGCAAGCTGGGCTCCACTCACGATCAGTGAACGAAGTCAGCGAAGTCTGTTGAGGTTCTGCTGAGGATGGTGGCTCATGAAAAGCCTCCCATCGTCATGACGGTGACGCGCAGTTGATCCGCCGCAGTGCGGACACTGTGGGCCGATGTCGGGGCGGGTTTGTTCTTGGTCAAGCAACAGTCCTCTGTGAAAATTCCACTCCTGTTGTCTACCGGGAGCTGCGCCATGTTCGACCGTAGGCACGCGCTGCTCGTGGCGACGCTCGTCGTTTCTTCGCTCGCCCACGCTGAGAGCGGCAGGCTGAACCTCAACGCAGACCTCGGCCTCGCAGCGCCCTTCACGGGTCGCTATGGCACGGCTTCGAACCCGACGTACGTGGCGCAGGCGCTGGGGCCGCAGCTCACGCTCGGCGTCGACTACCAGCTCGTGCGCCCCATCGCGCTCGAGCTCATCGCCGAGCTCGGGGTTCAATTCCTCCCATCGTGGTTGTCGATTCGAAACCTCGAGAAGCTGCCTGCGGCGGTGGTGATGGGCGGGCTTGGCGCTGGCGGGCGCTTTCGGTTCCTCGACACCGACGCGGGCAACCTCTGGGCCTCGGCGCACGTCGGCTTTCGCGTGCTCGACGGGGTGCAGTTCGCCGTCGACGCGGGCGCGGGGTACCAGTTCGCGCTCACCTCTCGCCTCGCGCTCGGGCCCTTCCTGCGCGGTGAGCTGCTCACGCCGAACGTCACCTCGAAGCGCGGGAGCACGGTGCTGGTCGCGCTCGGCGTCGGTGGTTCGTTCGAGCTGCTGCCCTTCGTCGTCGCGCCGCCTCCCCCCGTCGACGACGACGGTGATGGGTTGACCAACGACGCCGAGTTGCAGGTGCACCACACCGACCCGGCGCGCGCCGACACCGACGGCGACGGCGTGCGTGACGACGTCGAGGTCGCGAACAAGACCAACCCGACCACGAGCGACACCGACGGTGATGGGCTGCGCGACGACGTCGAGCTCGCGAACAAGACCAACCCGCTGCTCGCCGACTCCGACTCCGACGGCGTGCGCGACGACGCCGAGCTCGCGAACAAGACGAACCCGCTCGTCGCCGACACCGACGCCGACGGGCTGCGCGACGACGCCGAGCTGGTGAACAAGACGAACCCGCTCGTCGCCGACACCGACGCCGACGGGCTGCGCGACGACGTCGAGGTGAACGGCAAGACCAACCCGCTGCTCGCCGACACCGACGGTGATGGAAAGTCTGACGGCGACGAAGACGCGAACCACGACGGCGTCGTCGACCCTGGAGAGACCGACCCGCGCGTCGCGCCGCCGCCCGACACCGATGGTGACGGCCTGCCCGACCCCTCCGACAACTGCCCGGCCGTCGCCGGCCCCGTCGACAACCGCGGCTGCCCGAAAGAGACGAAGCAGCTCGTCGTCATCACGAAGGAGAAGCTCGAGATTCTCGAGAAGGTCTACTTCAACACCCGCGACGCCTCGGTGCTGCCGAAGTCGTTCCCGCTGCTCGACCAGGTCGCCGCGATTCTCACCAGCCACCCCGAGCTCAAGCGCCTGCAGATCGAAGGGCACACCGACGACGTCGGCAACGCCGAGAAGAACCTGAAGCTGAGCCAGGACCGCGCGAACGCCGTCTTCAAGTACCTGTCGAAGAAGGTCGACCCGCAGCGCCTCGAGCCCATCGGCTACGGCCAGACGCGCCCCGCAGACAGCAACGACACGCCGGCCGGTCGCGAGAAGAACCGGCGCGTCGAGTTCAAGATCGTCGGCACCGAGAACCCCGTCACGCAGTGAGCCAGCGGGTGAACGTCTCCAGCGAAGGCTGGAGCGGAAGGAGCGCATCGTGAGGTCATCTCTGTCTCCGCGGGGGCCCGTCGTCGGGTTGCTGCTGCTCGGCGCAGCGGTGTCGGGCTGTCAGTGCGGCACGCGCCCGGTACCCGACCAGGTGAGCTCGGGCTTTCAGATGAGCCGCGACTCGCTCTCGTTCCCGAACTTCGCGGCTGGCTACGACGGCTCCGAGCTCGACGTCGACGGCATGAAGCGCATGTTCGGCGACCAGGTGTGCGTGGCGGGCTCGGCTCCGTGCGAGCTCACCAACGGCGCGCGCACCTTCATGGAGAACGCGAACACCGCCATGTCGGGCGGTCGCTGCGAGGGCTTCGCGGTGCTGGCCGACCTCATGGCGGCGAAGAAGATCGACGTGACGACGTTCGGCGCGAAGACGGCGCGTGAGCTGGTGCTCGACGAGAACCCCGCGCTCCAGAAAGAGCTCGCCTACTGGTTCGCCACCCAGCTCGTGCCCGGCGCCGTCGGCGCGAAGACGAAGACGTACACCGCGCGCGAGGTGCTGCCCGTGCTCGCCGACTCGTTCGACGAGGGCGCCACCGAGCACTACCGCATCGGCATCGTGCGCAAGGTGGGGAAGACCATCACCGGTGGGCACTCGTTGACGCCCATCGGCTTCACGCGCGACCCGTCGGCCGCGGGCGTGTACTGGCTGCGCGTCTACGACAACAACCACCCCGACCTCGAGCGCCTCATGAAGCTCGACACGGTGAACAACCGCTGGGAGTTCGAGGCGTCGACGAACCCCGACCAGCCCTCGCGCCTGTACTTCGGCGACTCGAGCAACGAGAACCCGCTCTACCTCGCCCCCATCTTCACGCGGCAGGGCGCGCTGCCGTGCCCGTTCTGCGAAGGCGGCGGCGCGCAGGTCGTCACCACCGGCGGCGCGCAGCCCTCCATCACCACGCCCTCGGGCACCGTGGGCGTCACCGACGGCACGCTGAGCACGGCGAGCGGCACCTCGCTCACACCGTCCTTCTCGGACCCGACCGACGCCGAGGGCGTCAGCTTCGTCATCGGGCTCAGCGCCGACACGATGTCGTCGATGGGCGACCTCTCGGTGCAGGTGACGTCGCAGGGCGACCCGCAGAACCCCGACGCCTTCCAGTCCATCGGGGTGCAGCGCCGCGACCTCTTCACGCAGGCGAGCGGGCTGCAGGTGACTGCGGCCGACACGTTCACGGCGACGTCGCAGGGCGGCCGGTACACCAACGCCTCGCGCTCTCCCCTCGAGCTCACCACGCGGCTGCCGACGGGCATGGGCGTCGTGTCGGTCACCGCCTTCGTGACGGGCGGCTCGGACTCCGTCAGCGCCTCCGTCGACCCGGCGAGCGGCGCGCTCACGCTGCAGCTCACCGGCGCCATGGGCACGAACGTCGGTGTCACCGTGCAGGGCACCACGAGCGGCGGCGCCACGCGCGCGGCGCAGTTCTTCTTCACCAGCCAGGGCACGGCGACGCTGCAGGCCGACACCACGATGTGGATGCAGGGCGGTCAGCTGACGGGCTCGCTCGACAACGGCGGCACCCGCACCACCGTCTCCAACGCCTGCACCGACGGCGTGAAGTCGGGTCTCGAGACCGATGTCGACTGCGGCGCGGCGTGCAACGTCGGCTGCGGCGTCGGCAAGAGCTGCAGCGCTGATGCCGACTGTGGCTCGGGCCTCTGCCACCCGACGTCGAAGGTGTGCATCACCGACGCCTGCGAAGACACGCGGCAGAACTTCGGAGAGACGGGCGTCGACTGCGGCGGGCCGTGTGCTCCGTGCGCCGTCGGGCTGGGCTGCCGGGCCTCGAGCGACTGCGCGACTCCCTCACTCCACGACTGCGTGGGAGGAACCTGCACGCGCGTGTACACGATTGGCGCGGCTGTCAGCTTCCCCGCCGAGCTCAGCGGCGGCCTCGGCACCGAGCTGCAGCTCGCCAACGGCGCTGACCGCATCACCGTCGTCTCGTCGGGCAGCTTCCCGTTCCCCACCCGCACCACCGGGCCCTACGCCGTCACCATCGCGCGGCAGCCACAGCAGGCCGAGTGCAGCGTCGGCATGGGCAGCGGCACGGCGTCGGCCGACGTCTTCGTCGCCGTCTCGTGTGTGCGCCGCTTCACCATCGGCGGCAGCGTCACCGGGCTGCCGGCCGGTGAGACCGTCACGCTGTCGAACAACGGCGCCAGCCCGCTCCAGCTCTCGAGTGACGGGCCCTTCGTCTTCCCGCTCCAGCCAGCAGGTGGCTACGCCGTCACCGTCACGACGCAGCCGATGAGCGCCACCTGTGTGGTGACGAACGGCACCGGGCCCGCGCCGACGAGCGACATCACCACCGTGTCGGTCGTGTGCAGCCAGGCGATGACGTACTCCATCGGCGGCACGGTCTCGGGCCTGGGAGCGGGCAAGACGCTCGTGCTCGACAACGACGGCGACCAGCGCAGCGTCACGATGAACGGCAGCTTCACGTTCACCAACCGCGTCACCGGTGCGTACACCGTCACCGTCGCCACGCAGCCCGTCGGCCAGCAGTGCCTCGTCACCAACGACACCGGCACCGCGACGGCCGACGTCACCAACGTCACCGTCGTCTGCACCGACCTGTACACGATTGGCGGCACGCTCTCGGGCCTCGGCGCCAGCAACACGGTCACGCTCTCGAACGCGGGCGAGCAATTGCCGCTGACGATGAACGGCGCGTTCCAGTTCACCACGCCCGTCGCTGGCCCCTACGCCGTCACCGTCTCGACACAGCCCTCGGGCCAGATGTGCACCGTGCAGAACGGCTCGGGCACCGCGACGGGCAACGTGACCAACGTGACGGTGACCTGCCTCGGCGCACCGGGCCGCGACACCAGCTTCGGCACCGGCGGCTTCACGCGCGTGGCGCTCACCGCCAACTTCGACGCGTGGCAGGCCCTGGTGGTGAACCCCGACGGCACCCTGGTGCTCGCGGGGGCGAGCGAGGCCGTCTCGGGCTCGACGCAATGGGTCGTCTCGAAGGTGACGGCCGCGGGCGCCATCGACACCAGCTTCGGCGTCAACGGGCACCGCACCATCACCGCGGGCACCGGGCAGGAGCAGGCCAACGCCATCGTTCGTGATGGCACGGGCCGCTACCTCGTCGCCGGCACGCTGCAGGGCACGACGAACCTCGACGTCGCCGTCGCGCGGCTCACCACCACGGGCGCGCTCGACACCACCTTCGGCACCAACGGCGTGGCGCGCTTCGACCTCGGCGGTGACGACGTGCTGCAGGGGCTCACGCTCGACTCGATGGGGCGCATCGTCGTCGTGGGCAAGCAGGGCCTCGTGGGTGGCGACCTCATCGTCGCGCGGCTCACCACGGCGGGCGCGCTCGACAGCACGTTCGCCACCACCGGGCGCTACCTGCCGACCACGGGCACGGGAGAAGAGCTCACCGGCGTCGTCGTCGACGCGTCGAACGCCGTCATCGCCGTCGGCCTGCGCGACCAGGACTCGTTGGTGCTCAAGCTCACGGCGGCCGGCGTGCCTGACACCACCTTCGGCACCGCGGGAGAGGCCGTCGTCGACCTCTCGACCGGCCTCTTCGGCGACAAGCTCGAAGCGGTGGCGCTCGAGGGCACGCGCATCGTCGCCGCGGGCACCAGCCTCGACTCGGGCGCGTCGAACTTCGTCATCGCCGGCTTCACCGCGGCAGGCGCGCTCGACACCGGCTTTGGCGCCGCGGGCATCACCGTCGTCGGCGGCGCGACCGAGATGGAGGCGCTGCACGCGCTGACGCCGAGACCGGGAGGTGGGTGGTACGCCGCCGGCGCCACCGACTCGAGCGCCGCGGTGCTGCGCTTCACGGCGGCCGGCGCGCTCGACACCACCTTCGCCACCAACGGCCAGTTCACCGACGCGTTCGGTGGCACGGCCAACGCCTTCGCCGCCGCCGTCGATGGCGTCGGCCGCATCGTCATCGCAGGCAGCTTCGCGGCAGGTGCCGGCGCGAGCGACCTGGGCATCGCGAGGATCAACCCATGAACCGACCCTTCCTGCTGGCGACGAGCCTCGCGCTGGTGCTGACCGCTTCGTGCGCTGAGGAGCCGCTGCCCGAGGCGCCGCCGCTCTTCTCGGCGTACGACCCGACGGTGCAGTGCCCTGCGGGCCAGGTGGGGTGGGACCTGTCGACGGGCGGCGGGCTCGACCCGCTCCAGCGCAACTCCGTCGGCGACGTCATCAAGCTCATCACCTCGAACCTCACCAACTGCGGCCTGACCGGCACCGACCTTCGCCAGGCCTGCGACGGCGAGACCGAGTGCACGAAGCCGGTGACGTGCGCGGACTCGGCGGTCGACGTCACCTACGTCTGCGGCACCGAGGCGGCGACGTACACCGCGCGCGTCGAAGGCGTCGGCGCAGACCGCTTCTTGCGCATCAGCTGCGGCATGCCCATCACGGTGCTCAAGGCCCTCTACGCGCCCACCGCGACGAGGCCGGCCGACATCTCGAGCGCGCTCGCGGCCAGGTGCTCGGGCAAGCGGCGCTGCTCGAACGGCGCGTCGGGCTACTCGCTCAACAGCTTCGTCGACCCCGCGCCGAACCAGCCGAAGACGGTCAAGGTGACGTACCGCTGCGGCATCGAGCCGGCCGAGCGCATCGCCGAGGTCGATGACTTCACGCTCGACTTCTACTGCCCGCTCAACGCCACCAGGTTCCCCGTGCGCGAGAACATCAAGGTGGTCTCGGCCGAGCCGCGGCTCGAGTCGTTCTCGGGCCACCAGGACAACCTCGCGTGGGCAGCCGAGCTGAAGGCGCAGATCGCGAAGACGTGCGATGGCAAGCCGCAGTGCGAGGTGAGCTTCACCGGCCTTCGCGCGAACGGCTCCGACCCGAAGGGTACGTGGGGCGCCGTGCGCGACATCAACCGCAACTGGGTTCTCAAGGGAACCGACGCGATGGGCTGGCCCGACGAACGGCGGCTGTCCACGGGCGGCACCATTCTCATCGGAGGGAACTACCTCATCCTCGGGTACACCTGCGGCGCGGGGAACTACGTCAACTACAAGGCCATCGACCCGACCGCGCAGCCGCCGAACGAGCGCGTCACCATTCGCTGCGGCGACTTCGTCACCGTGACGGGCCTCGACACGAAGCGCTACGGCGAGCGCACCTTCTCGCCCAACCCCATCATGCTGGCGGCGACGAAGGCACGCTGTGATGGGCGTCGCGTCTGCACGCCGCCCGCCTACTTCGGCCGCTCCGGCCCGGGCTCGTACACGGGCCCTGACGGAGGGCAGCAGGCCATCGGAGAGTACGGGCGGTTCCGCTACACGTGCGGCGACCTCACCAACAGCGTCTCGGTCGAGAAGGAGATCGACTACTACGGCGCCATCAACCCCGCTGACCTCGAGTGCCCGCCCGCTGCTGGCGACCTGCTCGCGACGGGCGTGCAGCTGGTCTCGGTGACGCCCGACTCGCGCACCCTCGAGGTGAGCCGGCTGTGTGGCGGCCGCACCGTCTGCTCCGCGCCGGCGGGCGTCACCGCGACGTACCGCTGCGCCGACGACCCGGCGGTGAAGACGTCGTCGCCCGAGATGAACTGCGGCACGCTCGTCTTCCCGACGGGCGTCACCAGCAGCGCCTATGCCTGCTTCGAAACGCCGGGGCCGAGCGCGTGCGCGAACCAGCGCGGCACCTGCAAGTTCTTCCCGAGGTACGCGAGCGACTACGGGCGCGCGACCTGCGGCAACGTCACCTACAGCTACACGTGCGGCTGCGACCCGACGGTGCGAACCAAGACGTACACCCCGCGCCCCGACGGGCTGCCGGTGTTTCACAACAACCTCAGCATGCCGGTCGAGCTGACGTGCCCGCCGGTCGCCACCTCGTGCACCCGCAAGGGCTGTGTGCCGCTTCGCTGCACGGGCGCGACGCGCCGCAACGCCGACCTCGCCTGCGTGCCCGACAGCTCGCTCAAGCCGACGCACTTCCTGGCCATGCCCGCGGTGAACGACTGGGTCTCGCTGCCCGACGGCGGCACCGACCCGCTGGGCCGCACGCTGACGCGGGCCGCTGACGGCGCCTTCGTCATCAAGAGCGACTTCCCGTATCAGGTGTTCTCGTCAGTGCTGTACAAGACCGACAACCGTCAGGCGCTCGACGACAAGACGACGGCGCTGGCGTGGAGCTTCGACCAGTTCAAGCGCAAGGCCGGCGCGACGCGGCCAGACGGCGGCGTGCTGCCAGAGCTCGCGGGCGGCCTGCGGTGCGTGGTGAACCAGGCGGCGCTGCGCGGCAGCGAGCGCACGTCGACGATTCCCGGCTACCGGTGGGCCCTCGTCGGCGGCAAGGGCCAGACGATTCCGTCGAACTGCTTCGAGCAGGACGGGTACAACGACCCGTCGACCTCGGTCTACGACGCAGCCGCAGCGCTGGGCCTCGAGGAGTCTCAGTTCCGCGCGCGGTACGACTACTTCAAGACCTTCATGACCTCGTCGCTCGACCCGCAGGGCGTCAGCGTCGTGCGCCGCCTGACCGCCACGGCCACGCCCGTCGGCGTGAACCCCGTTGGGTTCTTCTATGACCCGCGCCGCGACTTCGTCTCGTTGACGGGCTTCTACGCGCAGACGACCGACTTCGCGAACTCGGTGCAGGTGCGCTTCGAGCCCAGCACGCAGATCGAGCTCGGCGCGCTCTTCGAGACCATCTCGGCGGGCGACCTGCTGGTCGACGTCGAGCAACCGAACCTGCTCCCGTCCTTCGACGTCAGCCTGGGCTGGTACCTGCGCGGTGACGCTCCGGCGAACCCGTACTCGGCGCGTACGCGCGTCGCCAACAACCCCGCCGGCACCTCGCTCGCCACGCGCAACCTGCGCATGACGGTCGAGATGGCGCGCTCGGACACGGGCCTCGCCAACCCGTGGGTGGAGTCGAACTCGGTGCGCTTCCCCGCGGGCGCGCTGGCCGGGGGCAGCAACTTTCTGCAGACCGACACGGTGCGTGTCGAGGTGACGCCGGCCCTTCGCAAACGGCTGCTCTCGGTGCGCAGCGCTCCGAACTCGCTCGCCGCCGTCACCGAGCCCGACGGCTTCATGTCTGACCTGCTCGACGAAGACACGGCGTTCCTCGTGCGCACCTGCATCGACCTGGACGGCATGACGCGCGCGCCGGCCGACACCGGCATCGACAACGTGACGCTGCCGACGCTGAACGGCTACAGCCTGAAGGTGGCGCAGCGCTGCACGCCGGCGCGCACCGTCGTCTTCACGCGCCAGCTCTTCGTGCGGCCCACCACGCCTGCGGCCGCGGCCGAGCTCAAGAACGACAAGGGCGCAGGGCAGAGCACCGGAGACCGCGACCTCGGCGGCAGCAACACCAACGGCTCCGAGGTGAGCTGCATTCGGGAGTGCGGCACCAACGCCGACTGCGGCCTCAACGGCACGTGCAACCTGCCGCAGGGCGCGCGCATCGGCACCTGCGCGAAGACGCTGACGAACCGCACCTGCAAAGACGCGACGCAGTCGAAGGGCGGGCTCGGCGGGCAGCTGCCCATCAGCATGTTCGACTCGAAGTCCGACAGCAGCTCGGAGATCAACGAGAAGCGCGCCGGCGCCCAGACGACGAACTGCGCGAGCGGCCGCGGCGCGATGCTGAGCTTCAACGTGCTCGAGCCGATGGGCAGCTGCCAGGACCGGCTCGACGCGCCGACGTGGGAGGTCAAGCTCGAGCTCATTCCCAACTTCGACCCCGTCATCGCCTTCTTCAAGGGCAAGAAGTACGGCGTCTTCAACACCGACGCGAAGAAGACCCTCATGCGCGCGAAGAACTTCAGCGTGCGGCGCTCTGCGAGAGGGAAGACGGCGAGCGGCAAGAAAGAGAGCCTGTGGGCTCCGCAGTCGAACGGCCTGGGCTTCGCGGCGTCGCGTGAGTTCTACATCACCATCGGGCCCATCCCCATCGTCGTCGAGGTCGGCTTCAGCGCGGGCTTCGGCATCAAGGGCATCTTCACCTTCAAGGGCCAGACGGCCGAGGAGGGCATGACGAGCCAGTTCTACCCGTGCGTGAACGGGTCGGCTGCATCGACCGGCACCTGTTACGAGGTCGACTCCGAGCCGAAGACGTTCGAAGACGCGCTCAAGGGCTGCCAGGAGCGGGGCGGCTCGCTCGCCATCGCGAAGACCTCGACGCTGTTGTCTGCGGTGAACCTCGCCCTCGACCGAGCCGACGGCGGCACGCTCGACGGTGGCCCCTCGTTCTGGATCGGCGCGCAGGCGGCGTACAACTACGAGTACCCGAGCTGCAGCACCAACGGCGTCTTCAAAGACGGCGGCGTCGGCCCCAACGGCACCTTCTCGGAGTCGTGCAGGACGGCGTCTGCGACGAGCTACGAGTGGCTCGAGGGTGGCGGCAGCATCGCCAAGCAGCGCGGCCTCTCGCCGGCCATCGTGCCCAGCCCCGCGGTCACCATCTCGAACCCCTTCACCAACCTCTCGCTCGGGCCCAGCCTCATTCCGGCGCGCGCGGGCCTCTCGTACCAGCGCAGCGGCGCGGTGAAGCAGGCGCCCACCGAAGAGCTCAAGCCGTCGATCTGCAGCTTCGACGGCGCCACCCAGGTGAAGTCGACGACGAACGTGAAGGAGTTCAACATCGAGTTCAGCATCGGCGTGGCGCTCGCCATCTGCGTGCCCAGCAACCGCGTCGGCATCTGCATCGCCGGAGACCTCACGTTCTTCTCGGCCTCGTGGGCCTTCGCCTCGTCGCAGACCGAGACGAACGTGTTTCAGGGCCCGTCGAACAACCGCGTTCAGAAGTCGCTCTTCGGCTCGACGGACAACACCGGCGAGTGGACGCGCAGCCTCATCTCGGGCTCCATCGGCGCCGAGCTGCGCGCCTTCTTCTTCACCAAGCGCTTCGTCATCAAGGAGTTCAAGCCGGTGAAGCAATGGGAGGGTGACATCTACCAACCCAGCTCGAGCCCCTACTTCCGGAGGTTCCCATGAAGCGCGTCGTCATCGCCGCGGCCGCGCTGTCGGTGGTCGCCCTCGAAATCTGGTCGACCCGTCGCGACGCCGAGCAGCCCGCGCCGGCCGTGCCTTCGGCGCAGCCCACAGCCCCCAGCGCGTCACCCGTCACGTCGCGCGAGCCGACCGAGGGTACGCCGTGTCATTTTCTCGCCGGGCAACGCTTCGCCTTCGAGCTCGAGACGCAGGCGACGGCGAAGCTCTCGGGCGAGCTTGGCCGCTACGGGCTCTCGGACGACCGACAGGAGACGACGTCGTCGGCCACGCTGAACGTCGAGGTGCTCTCTGACGATGGGCACTCGGCAGTGCTGCTCTCGCGCCTGCTCGACGGCACCAACGGGCTCGCTGGCCCCGACGTCTCGCAGCCGTGGCTGGCCCGGGTGAACGAGCGCTGTGAGGTGGCCGGCTTCGCGCGCCACGTCAGCACCTCGAAGCTGGTGGGCCGCCAGCAGCAGGCGCTGTTGCACGAGCTGTGGTTCACCGTGCCGCGGGGCGTGGCCGTCACCGCCGCCGACTTCGACAACGCCATGGGCCGCGCCTCGGCCCTCGTCTCGTTCGAGCGTGACCCGTCGGCTGAGGTGGTGATTCGCCGCATCGAGCGCTTCCGCTCGGCGTGGGCGCCAGCGATGAATGGCCTCGTCGTCGAGGGCTCGACGCTCGTCGTGCGACGCGGCGAGGGGCCCTGGTTTCAGTCGATGGAGGGCTCCGAGGCGTACTCGGTGCCCGGCGTGGTGACGTCGGCGCAGGCGACCTTCACCGCCACCGCCACCACCTTCGACGCCTCGGCCTTCGAGGGCGCCTCGCGCGTGATGAACGAGTACGTCTGGGAGAGCTGCTTCGACCAGCTCCCGGCGTCGGGTGCCCGCACCTTCACTGCGGCCGACCACCAGCAGCGCGTCGAGGCGATGAAGAACGTCAGCTACCCCGACGCGCTCGAGAAGATGCTGGCCACCTTCGCCGTGCCGGGCACGCTGCACGACCAGTCGCGCGACATGGCCGCCTTCCTCGACGCGCACCCCGAGCAGATTCACGAGTACGCGGGCGCGCTGCTCACCGAGTTCGAGCCCGAGTGGAAGGCCGCCGGCTTTCTCGTGCTGGCCAACACGCAGCACGCGCTGGCGCGCGAGGTGTTGTTCGACGTCTGGCGTGAACGTGACGCGCCGATGATGGAGCGCTCGCGCGCCAGCCTCGCGCTGGTGAGCCGCCGCGACGTCGGCGTGAGCCTCGCGAGAGAGCTCTTCAGCGAAGCGCGCCGCAGCGGCACGCACTCGCAGCGCAATGTCTCGCAGCAGGCGCTGCTGCACGCCGGCATTCTCACCGCGCTGCACCCCGACGACGTCGAGACGAAGCTCGAGGTGCAGCGTGGCCTCGCGGTCGAGCTCGGTGCACGCCTGACGCCGCTGGAGCGGGCGCCCGTGTACTCGGCCATCGGCAACACCGGGAACCCGGCCTTCCTGCCCGAGCTGGAGCGCGCCTCGCGCAACCCCGACCCCGAGTGGCGAAGAATCGTCCCCATCGCGCTGCGCCGCATGAAGGTCGACGACACGCGCGACTTCACGCTCGAGTGGCTGCGCCGCGAGACGAGCCCCGACGTGATGCGCGAGCTCTACGACATCGTGCAGCAGCAGTACGAAGACCAGGGCCGCGTGGTGGACGACGAGCTGGCGGCCGAGGCGGTGGGCTGGCTGCGCGAGAAGCCGCGCCTGCTGACGCGCCAGAGCCTCGTGCAGCTGCTCAAGCCGCTCGTGGCCACCAATGAGGCGGTGCGCGCGGCGATGAAAGAGACGCTGAAGCTCGAGTACGAGACGCGCACCGGCATGTTCCCCTTCGTGGCGTCGTGCCTGTCTGACGAAGACGTGCGCGAGGTGCTCTCGACGATTCCGACGCTGGCTGACCAGCACCGCGGGGTGGGCCAGGCACCGCCGCCCCCACAGCACGCGCCGCGACCGAGCGAGCCCGGGCCCGAGCTGATGCCGAAGTTCCCGACCGGAGAGGCGCCATGACGTCGACGCGCTGGTTGCTTCCACTGCTCGCGCTGAGCGCCTGCCCACCGCCGCCCGTCGTGACACCCGACGAAGACGCGGGCGCTGAGACCCGGCCCGTGTTCGATGGGCCCACGCAGAACAGCGGCATTCCCGACCTGCCCGAGGACTTCGTCTTCGACGCGTCGATTCCCGCCATCGACAGCGGCACCATCGTCGTCGACACGCGGTGCTGCACGACGAACTTCAGCATCTCAGACCAGGAGGCCGCGGGCGGCGTGGTGGGCGAGCTTCGCGTGGGGCTGCCGACGTTCTCGTCGGGCGTCGCGCTCAGCCGCGGTGGTGGTCGATGGCGCGCGACGGCGTGCTTCCCGGTGAACCAGGCAGCCACCTACCGCTACGAGTTCACGTGGGACGCGGGCCTCGTCGACGCTGGGCAGGTGGAGGACGACGACGGCGGCATCATCGGCCTCGAGCTGGTCGACGTTCGCCACTTCGCGCGCGCGAGTGACGAGGAGCCGGGCTTCACGCTCGACGATGGGTCACGCACCAACTTC
Organism: Myxococcaceae bacterium; assembly: GCA_040275325.1. GTDB lineage: Bacteria > Myxococcota > Myxococcia > Myxococcales > Myxococcaceae > Xiheimicrobium. Next base: position 23,314 of record JBEOKA010000358.1, read on the forward strand.
TTCCGCTCCGTCTCGTCGTGCGAAGGGCTCGACGGCTCGGTGCCACCGTGACGCGAACCGCTTCGGCTCAGCTGGCAGCGTCGAAGCGGTCGAGGAAGTAGTTCGCCACGGTGATGTCGGCCTTGCGGCCCTGCGTGGTGACGCGGCCGAAGTTGTCGAGGCCGAGGCGCTCGGTCGAGCGGGTCTTGCCGACGCCGCGCTCGAGCTCGAGCGTGAAGGCCGAGTCGATGCCAGCGGTCACCTTCCACGAGGTGTCCTTCTTCGTGGCCGACTCGGGCAGCAGCCACTTCGCGGTCGAGAGCAGCCGCGTCGCGTCTTGCGGCGTCTTGCACTCGGCGCCGGCGAGCGTGCCCTGCGCGTTCACCAGCACCGCGCGCTTCTGCGTGGGCTTCTCGGCGCCCTTCGGCGTCAGCCCCAGCTCGAACAGCGCGCCGAACTCGGTCTGCACGGCCTTCTCGGGCACGTTCACCGTGCCATCCTTCACGTCGTCGAAGAGGGCGGGCAGCGAGTCGCCGAAGGGAATCACCTTCCACGGGTTGCCGAGCACCTCGATGTCGGTGGAGCCGCCGAAGAGGGCCTGCGTCGACTTCTGCAGCTTCGCGTAGGTGGTGGCCTCGGTCGGCGTGGTCTTCGCGGCGAGCGCCTGGGCGATGGCGTTGACCTGCTTGACGGCGAACCCGTCACCGAGCGTCGCGGGCTGAGCGACCTGCTGGGCCTGCGCGGCGGCCTGCGTGTGCTGCACGGGCGCCTGCTGCTGCATCGGCGCGGCCTCGGCGGCGCGCTGCATCTCTTGAATCAACCGCACGCGATCGGCCGGCGTCTTGGGAACTTCCTGACCGATGGGGGTGGGCTTGCGCTCGTTCTGATTCATGGGCGGCACTCTCTCCAACTTCGGGCGCAGTGGGAAGCACCTGCGGGCGCCGAGTGAAACCCGAGGCTGACACCGCTCGGGTGCGCGTTTCCGTCGTCAATCAGGGGCGTTGGGCGAGGCCAGAACCCGATTCAAAAGCGACGCTGCCCAGACCGTCCTTTTGCGTACGACGCACTTCGCGTCAGTCATTTTGGAGAGAACATGCGCTCGATGTGGATGCTGGCTGTGGTCGTCCTGCTCGCGGCCTGTGGTGCACCGCAGCCCGTGGTCGATGGTGGGGCCGTGCTGGGCGGTGGCTCCGCGACGGCGGGTGGCGCTGCGATGGGCGGTGGCACGGCGACGGCGGGTGGCTCTGCGGTGGTCGACGCCGGCTCGTTGCCGCGCATCGACTCCATCAGCCCTCAGGTCGTCATGGCGGGGGAGCAGGTTGCCGTGCTGGGCGAAGGCCTCGCTGCGGCAGACGTGCAGTCGATTCGCATCGATGACGCTCAGCTTCCGCGCGCAGCGATCAAGCCTGGCAGCAGTGATCGCCTGCTGTTGATCAACGCGCCACCGCTGATCGGCCTGCCAGCCACGGGCAAGGTGGTGACGCTCTCCATCACCACGTCGATGGGCACCGCGCAGGCGACCTTCACCGAGCTGCCCGGAGTCTCGACCGTGCTGCAGACGAACACGTTGCTCACCCCTCGCGGCATCGCGCCTGGAGGGACGATTCAACCGGGAACGAACTACACGCTCACCGTCGACGTGAAGATCGCCTCGAACCTCGCCGAGACCTTCGACGTGAGCGCCGCAGTCGAAGGAGCAGGCTTCAGCATCGTCGACGTGGTCCCCGGCGCGATCGCGATTCCGGCCTCGTCTGCCATCACGCCCGTCGTGACGCCCGTGAACGTGACGGTTCGCGCAGGCACCACGGGGCTCGGTCAGGTCGGGCTGAAGGTGCGGCCGCGCAGTGCGCCGCGTGACGGCAGCATTCTCATTCCGCGCGTGGCGCTCGAGGTTGGCGCCGTGCCGGTGGTGACCGACGGTGTGCTCTTCGGTGACGTTCAGATGTTCGGGCCCCACGGCCTCGACGTGTCGACGTTCGTCCCCGTGGTGCGGGTGCTCTCGGACCGGGCGGCGACGAGCCCGCTCGTTCACTTCGACCTCCTGGTCGCCGCGCCACAGGACGGAGGCTCGCTGACCGTCACCAACTTCACCACGCCAGCCGGGTGGAACCCGACGTCCACGGGCCCGACGAGCGGCACTGCAGGCGGCGCGTTCTCGACGGTGAACGTCGCGTTCACCCCCACCGTGGCAGACGGTGGCTTCGCGGTGCCCAACGGCGAGTTCTCGTTCGCCGTCGAGGACCGAACGACGGGCAAGTCGCGCGCCTTCCGCGGGCAGCTGCAGCTCGTTCGCTGAGGCGTGAGCTCAAGGCTGCTTCGTCGGCAGGTTTCGCAGGGCGAACAGGCTCAGGCCCGTGGCGACGACCGGCCACACCAGCAGGCCCAGACAGAAGCCCACGCTGGTGCCCGCGAGCGAGAGGCCGAGCTCGACGACGGGCCGAATCGAGAGGGTCGCGAGCGCCACGCGGAAGCCCTCGTCGATGGTGAGCCCGGCCTCTTTCCCGCGGAACGGCATGACGAGCTGGTTCGCGAGGAAGGCGCCGAGCGGCGCGGTGACGGCGAGGCCGATGACGCCGAAGAGGCTCAGGAAGACCATCAGCCCGATGATGAGCCGGCCCTTCCACTCGGTGAGGAAGCGCTCGAGCGACGCGGAGTCGATGCGCAGGGTCTCTTCTCCGAGCAGCGCCATCACCTGTGACACCTGCGTCGGCTCACGGCGATCGGTGTCGATGATGACGGAGCGGCGCACGATGAGCGCGTTCCCGGTGATGAGCTGGCGCGGCACCTTCTCGTCAGGGTCGACGAGGAAGGTGCGCCCTTCATCGTCCCAGCGCGGCAGGCGAGGGCCTTCGACTCGAACGGTGTCGCGCTCGACGACGATGGGGTCGAACTTCGAGTCGTACGAGCGCGCGACCTCGAGCGCCTCCGAGTGAAAGTCGACGCCGCGGTAGAGCCCGAGGCCTGCCTGCAACAGCGCCTGCAGCGTCAGCAGCGGCAACAGCACGGCGCCAGTCGACCAGGTGCGCGCCTGCTCCCACTTCGTAGGAAACGCGAAGAGCAGCAGCCGATGCAGGAACGAGGGCATTCATCGAGGCTACCCCGCGCCTTTGATACCGACGTCAGCGTCGTGCGATGAGGCGCCCATGATGCGGTTCGCGTTGCCGTTGGTGCTCGTCGTTGGCTGTACGCCGGTGCTCCCTCCGACGGGCCCCATCGACTCTGGCGCGATGGTGGTCGAAGACGCGGGCCTGGTGCTCGACTCCGGCATCGTCGGCATCGACGCAGGCATGGTTGACGCGGGCGTCGACGCAGGCCGAGACCCGCTCGTGGTCGCGCGGCCGTTCGACGTGACGGTGCCGGTGGGCTACCGCGCCGACCAACCCGTGCCGCTCGTCGTCGTGCTCCATGGCTACACAGCGACCGCGCAGGTGCAGGACGCGTACTTCGGCCTCTCGCGGCTCGCGCAGCAGCGCACCTTTCTCGTCGCGTTGCCGAACGGGCTACGTGACGACACCGCGCAGCAGTACTGGAACGCGACCGACGCCTGCTGTGCGTTTGGCAAGACGAACGATGACGTCGCGTACCTCACCGCGGTGATTCGCGACGTGCAGGCGCGCTACGCGGTCGACGCGAAGCGCATCTTCCTCGTTGGCCACTCCAACGGCGGCTTCATGGCGCACCGGCTCGCGTGCGACCGCTCGAACCTCATCGCCGGCATCGTCGCGCTCGCGGGCAACGTGTGGGCCGATGCCTCGAAGTGCACGCCGACCGACCCCATCGCCGTCCTGCAGGTGCACGGCACGCTCGACCCCGTCATCAACTACCTCGGCGGAGCGACCGTCGGGCAGCCACCGTACCCCTCGGCGAGGAACTCGGTGCGTACGTGGGGCGCGAAGAACCAGTGCACCGGCGCGAACCTGTCGCCCATCGTCGGAAACCTCGACCTCGTCACCGCCCTGCTCGGCGGCGAGACCGAACGAGAGGGCTTCACCGGCTGCCCGGCGAACTCTGCCGCCGAGCTGTGGACCATCAATGCCGCCGGCCACCTGCCCGTGCTCAACGATCAGTTCGCCGAGCGCATCTACACGTGGCTGCTCGCGCACTCGAAGCCGTGAGCGTCAGCCCGCCTTCCGCTTGAGCGTCGCCGCGGCGAGGTCGGTGCCCGACGCGCCAACCGGCAGTGACGCCAGCAAGCGGCTGGCGACGTCGGCCACGCTCTCCCCGCCGAGAATCGCGAGCGGCCCGAGGTGCTGCGTGAGGCTCGCAGCGAGCTGCTGATTCCCCAGGCTCTTCAACGTCGCGATGAGCTCGGGCTGCATCGCCTCCATCTGCGCGCGAAACGCGTCGACCTGCGCGGCCAGGGCCCGCTGCTCCACCTCGGCGTGACGCGTCTTCGCGGCGGCCTGGGCCTGACTCGACAGCTCCAGCGCGTCGGCGTCGGTCTTCGCCTTGCCCAGCGTCTCGATGCGCGCGGCCTCGACCTTCGCCTCGGCCTTCGCCGAGAGCAGCGCCCGACGTGCGGCCTCGAGCTCGAGTTCGGCGTGCTGCGTCTGCCGCTGTGCCTCGAACACCGCGCGGTCGACCGCGTGCTTCGCCTGCTCCGTCACCAGTCGCAGCTCCTCCTTCTTCCTTGCGACCTCTGACGAGATGGCGCTGCGCTGCGCGTCGGTGAGCAGCTGGTCGACGTCACCATCGAGGATCTGCACCTCGAGCACCTCGACGTCGTACACGAGCATGCCGTTCTCTTCGAACTCGCGGCCGGTGCGTTTGTCGCCCTTCTTCTCGCCGAGCACGGCGCTGCGGAGAATCTCCGTGCTGCCCGCGTGGAAGCGCTCGATGGGCGTCGACCGCACGGCCGCGCGCACGAGGCTGCCGAGGTGGTCGCACAGCAGCGCGACGTAGTTGCTCACGTTGAACCAGCGCGCGTCGTCGGTGCCCGAGGTGCTGGCGAAGCTCACGCGATACGAGAGCCGAACCTCCAATTGCACGTGGTCGTTCGTGCGCACCTCGAGCCGGTCAGACACCTTGTTGCCGTCGACGAGCAGGAAACACGTCGGCAGCGTCGCCGCGTCGGTCTTCGGAGTGCCCGTCGACAACGCGAGCACGCCGAGCTCTTCATCGAAGTCGAGGATGCGCACCTGCGGGCCCTTCACCACCTCGCGGCGCGTCTTCGCCGTCACCAGCACCGCGTAGCTCGGAGGAATCGTGATGGCCGGAGCCCGCTTGCCGTCGTACCCCTTCAGCCCCCAGCGCTTCACCGTCTCGGGGTCGAGCGGGCGCTGCACCACCTGCACCTTCGTCGGGTCGGGCAGAAACGCAGCAGGCCCGGCGATGGTGCGAATCTGACCGGTCGCCAGCTCGCGAACGTAGATGGCTTCCTTTTCAGCGAGGGGAATCGACGCGACCTCGCCCAGCACCTCGAGCGCCTCGGTGGGAAAGAAGAAGCCCTCGCGGCCCGAGAGGAACAGCTCCTGGCCGGCCGTGTACGTGCCTGGCGCGACCTGCTCGCCCGCCTTCGCCTCGAACGTCTTCACCACGCGCACGTGCAGGCCCTTGTCCTTGCGCATCGCGTACGCCGCGAAGACGCGCGCGTTTTGAAGCGTGACGAACTCCTCCCACGCCTCGGGGAAGACCACGCCGGGCCCTCGCACGAAGCGCCGTTGCCCACGCGGGCCGCGCAGCACGCAGTACTGACCGTCGAGCAGCGACACGGCGTTGCGCACGTACGAGCCGCTCGCGTCGGGCAGCACCTCGAGGCCGGTCTTCGGCAGGTAGAAGCTCACCTCGCTGCCCTTGATGATGCGCTCGGTGCCGATGGCCGCCGGGTCGCTCTCGATGCGCTCGTAGACGCGCACGCGCAGGTACTGGTCTTCGAACAGCTCATGCCCCGCGACGACGCGCGCCTTCTGGCCCGGCCACAGCGGGAACGACGCGGGCCCCGAGACGACGACGCGCCGCCCCTGCAACAGCTCGATGGCCGAGTTGCTGCCCTTCACCGGCTTCGTCGCCGGGTCCTTCGCGGGGTTTTCGAGCACCACGTACTGCGTGCTCGACGCGGCGATGAAGGGGCACACGCCTGACGCGCCGTCTTCTCCGCGCACCGGCGTGAAGCGCTCGGCCTTGAAGTCGACGAGGCGCTCGGTGTTCGAGAGCGAGATCTTCGTCGGCCCCACGTAGAGCACGATGTCGCCCTTGGTGAGGTCCTGCACGTAGGCGTACTCGTTGGAAGCGATGAGAATGTCGCGTTCGCGAACGTCACGGTCGGCCATGAAGGGCTCCTGCTTTCGAAGTGGAGCCCCGCGTCAGTGCGAGTGGGGTGCCAGCCTCGCGTCGCAGGGAAGACGGGTGGGGCGCGCCGTTTCAGGGCAACGAGAGCGCGCGCATCGAGGCAAGCTGCGCCGTCGCGGAACAGGAGGTGCTCCATGTCGCTGTGTCTGTCGTGCGGGTTGTGCTGCGACGGAACGCTCTTCAGCACCGTGCCGCTCGAGAAAGACGAGGCCGCCCGCTTGAAGTGCCGGGTGTCGCTCGCTCGCGGTGGAGGCTCGATGAAGCAACCCTGCCGCGCGCTCGATGGCTCGTCGTGCCGCGTCTACGAAGAACGACCCGCGACGTGCCGGAAGTTCCGCTGCCTCGCGTTGCAGCAGGTCGAAGCAGGTGAAGTGTCAGAAGGCGATGCGCAGGCCTTCATCGCCGAGGTGTTCGCGCGGCGTCGTCGAATTGCAGAGACGCTCGGCCTCGAAGACGAGCAGCGAGCGTTGAAGCTCGCGCGGCAGCAGGCGAAAGACGGCAGCATCTCGCCCGAGACGTTGGCGGCGCTCGAGCGTCTCACGCGGTTGTTGATGTTCCTGAACCTCTCGCAGGGGAGCTCGCCATGAGCGCGTTTCACCCAGACCTGTGGCTCGGCCGGTTCATTCCGAACTTCTCGTTCGGCCCACGAATGGCCTCGTTCATTCGCGGGCGCACGAAGCGTGGGCCGATTCCGGTGCTCCCGGACGTGAGGGTCGAAGACGTCGACGTGCCCGCGAATGGAGCCTCTCCACCCGTGTCGCTGCGGCTGTACCGGCCGAAGTCGCTCGACGCGCCAGCGCCCGCGTTGCTGTGGGCGCACGGCGGAGGCTTCATCATCGGCAGCCCCGAGCAGGATGAGACGAACAACCTCGCCTTCGTGCGTGAGCTCGGCATCACCGTCGCGGCGGTGCGCTATCGATTGGCGCCCGAACATCCCTCGCCGGCTGCGGTGGAGGACGCGTACGCGGCGTTGCGGTGGCTGCATCAGCACGCGGAACGCTTGAACGTCGACCCGAAGCGAATCGCGATTGGTGGAGCGAGCGCGGGTGGCGGTCTCACGGCGACGCTGGCGCTGGTGGCGCACGACAGGAAAGAGGTGCGGCCCGCGTTTCAGCTGCTCGTGTACCCGATGCTCGATGACCGCACGGCGACGCGAACCGACCTCGACCTGCGCAACGTGCGCGTGTGGACGCAGGGCAGCAACACGTTCGCGTGGTCGGTCTACCTGGGCCACGCGCCCGGAGCGCCGTCAGCCTCGGAGTACGCCGCCGCCGCGCGCCGGAAGGACGTGTCGGGTCTTCCGCCCGCGTGGATTGGCGTGGGCACGCTCGATCTGTTTCACGACGAAGATCTCGCCTACGCGAAGCGGCTCGACGACGCAGGCGTACGCTGCGAGCTGCACGTCGTCACTGGCGCGTTTCACGGGTTCGACGCGGTGTTCTCGAAGAGCAATGTCGCGAAGGCCTTCTGGCAGGAGCAGGCGCGGGCGTTGAGGGCGGCGCTCTTCTCCTGACCTTCAGAGAACGGCGCACTCGACACTCAGACCTTCGCCGCCAACCGCTCTTTGACCGCCTCTGCGATGCAGCGCTCCTCGTTCGTCGGAATGCACAGCACCTTCGCGCGCGACACCCGCGTCGAGATGAGCGTCGAGTTCCTTCCATTCGCGGCGTCGTCGATGGCCAGGCCGAGCCACGCGAGCTTGCGCACGATGCGCCCACGAATCGCCGATGAGCGCTCGCCAATGCCTGCCGTGAAGACGAGCGCATCGAGCCCGCCCACGGCCGTCGCCAGTGACGCCACCTCTCTCGCGCAGCGGTGCACGAAGTACTCGACCGCCTCCTTGGCTGCGCTCGACTCGTCGGCCAGCAGCGTGCGCATGTCGTTCGAGAGGCCCGAGAGGCCTTTGAGCCCCGACTCCTTGTAGAGCAGCGTCTCGACCTCTTTGAGCGGCATGCGCTTCTGGTCGAGCAGGTGCAGCAGCACGCCCGGGTCGAGGGCTCCGGTGCGCGTGCCCATCGGCAGGCCGTCGAGGGTCGAGAAGCCCATGGTGCTGGCGACGCTGCGCCCACTGCTCAGCGCGCACATCGACGCGCCGCTGCCCAGGTGCGCGACGACGACCTTCCCCCTCGCGATGTCGGGCGCCACCTCGCCGAGCTGCTTTGCGATGAACTGGTACGAGAGCCCGTGAAAGCCGAAGCGCCGAACGCCCTCGTCGAAGAAGCGGCGGGGCAGGGCGTACGCCTCTTCGACGAAGCTGCGGGTTCGGTGGAAGGCGGTGTCGAAGCAGGCCACCTGCGGAACGCCGGGGAACGCGGCGCGCGCGGCCTTGATGCCCTGAACGTTGTGCGGCTGGTGGAGCGGCGCCAGCGGCTCGAACGACTCCAGCGTCGCGAGCACCGCGTCGTCGATGCGCGCCGGCGCGGAGTAGGTGACGCCGCCATGCACGACGCGGTGGCCGACGCCGATGACCTCGACCTCGGCCGTGCGCGTCACCTCGAGCGCCTTCGCCATCGCGGCTTCGCCCGTCTCCTCCAGCGTGCCGCGGGAGAGTTCGGTGACGCCGTCGTCTGCGAACAGCGCGTACTTCACCGTCGAGCTGCCTGCGTTGAGGGTGAGAATCGCGGGGCGCATGGTGGCTCCTCAGGGTGACGTGACGGCCGACTTCCCCGTCTTGCGGAAGTGCGCTTCGAGCACGGCGACCGCGCAGCTCGCGAGCCGCGTGGAGTCGTCGTCAGCGCGGCTCGTCAACATGATGGGCACCTTCGCGCCCACCACCAGCCCCGGGCCCTCGGCGTGCGCGACGAAGGCGAGCTCCTTCGCCAGCATGTTGCCCGCCTCGATGTTCGGCACCATCAGCACGTTCGCGCGGCCGGCGACGAGCGAGGTGATGCCCTTGGTGCGCGCGGCCTTGAGCGACAGCGCGTTGTCCATCGCGAGCGGGCCGTCGACGATGCCGCCGGTAATCTGCCCGCGCTCGGCCATCTTCGAGAGGATCGCGGCGTCGAGCGTCGACGGCATGGCGGGGTTCACCACCTCGACGGCCGACAGCACGCCCACCTTCGGCTGCGCGTAGCCCAGCGCCTGCGCGAGGAAGATGGCGTTCTGCACGATGTCGACCTTCTCTTCGAGCGTCGGCGCGATGTTGATGGCCGCGTCGGTGACGAGCAGCAGCTCGGGCAGGCCGGGCACGTCCATCACGAAGACGTGGCTGATGCGGCGCACGCCCCGCAGCCCGCCCTCCTTCTTCACGATGGGCTTGAGCAGCTCGTCGGTGTGCAGCTTGCCCTTCATCAGCGCCTGCACGCTGCCCTGGTTCGCGAGCACGACGGCCTTCTCGGCCGCGGCGATGGCGCCGTTCGCTTCGATGAGCTCGAGCCCATCGAGCGAGACGTTCAAGCCCTTCGCCACCGCGCGAATCTTCTCGACGTTGCCGATGAGCACCGGGCGAATCAGCTCGTGCTTGAAGCCCAGCAGCGCGCCCGCGAGCGAGGCGTCGTCTTCGGGGCATACGACGGCGGTGGCGAGCGGCTCGAGCGGCGCGCACGCCTTCATCAGGCGCTCGATGTGCTGGTGGCGCGCCACGGTGAGCGAGGGCAGCTCGTCGTCGGGCACCTCGATGCGCGTCGTCGGCGCGAACACCTCGGCCTCGCCCGTCGCGATGACGCGCCCGTCTGCGGTCTTCACCTCGGTGTCGAAGGTCACGCGCGCGTCGCTCAGCTTCGCCTTCACGGTGACGGTCGCGGTGACGGTGTCGCCAATCTTCGCGCGGTGGGGGAACCGGAAGCTCTGCGCCACGTAGCGCGTGCCCGGCCCGGGCAGCAGGTTGCCCAGCACCGCCGACACCTGCGCTCCGGCCCACAGCGGCGGCGCGACGGCGTCGCTCTTTCCATCACCGTCGGCGTCGAACGAAGGCAGCACCAGCGGGTTCAGGTTGCCGCTGGCGTGGGCGAAGACCCAGAGGTCGTTCGCGGTGACTTCACGCTGAATCGACGCCTTCGCGCCGATGACGAGCTCGTCGTACGTGGTGTTTCTGGCCATGCCGCGCACGCTACGCGCAGTGGCTGCTGGCGCTCAGTGAGTTCGGCTCAACGACGAATCAGCCTGGCTCAAAACGACCACGACCAGACGCTGCCGGCACCCTCGGGCGTCACCCAGGCCGAGGCCTTCGGGCCGCGGTACGACTGATACTTGTTGGGGTCTTCACCGATGATGAAGAGCGCGGTCGCGGCGATGGCCGAGGCCAGGCCGACGCCTCCGCCGACGTACGAGATGGCCAGCTGGGTGTTGATGGTGTTGCGCAGCGCCTCGGCGTCTGACCGAACCGACTCGTCACCGGCGGCGAGCTGGTCGCGCAGGGCGATGAACGAGCGCTCCTTGCCGGGGCCGTAGTTGTACTGCGCCTGGCCCTGCATGATGGCGAAGGTGGCGATGCCGGCGACCGCGACGCCGGTGGCGATGAAGGCGCCGATGCGCAGGCCCCACTGCTTCTTCTCGTAGCTCTCGATGAAGTCGGGGCTGGGCATGAGCCGCACCGCTTCTTCCGTCACCTGGTCGGGCGTGATGCGCACTTGCTTCTGCACCGAGGTGAAGCCCTCTTTCTCGATGCGCAGCACGTGGGGGCCACCGGGAACGGCGAGGCGCTGCAGCATGGGCGTGGTGCCCAGCTGTGTGCCGTCGACCTTCACCACCGAGCCATCTTCAGAGGCGATGACGACGAGGAAGCCCTGACGCCCGTTGAGCAGCGGCGCGATGAGGGCCGCGACGTTCTCTTGCAGCTTCGAGACGAGGTCGGCCTCGCTGCTGCCCTTCACCTCGCGCGAGCTGACGCGCTTGCCCGACTTCACCTCGATGATGGAGAGGTCGAGCGTGAGCCCGGTCGTCGCCTTCTTCGCGTCGGTGAGGCGCGAGACCCGGCCGTTGAGCAGGAAGTCGACGCCGAGCTGCCCGGCGATGTTCGAGGAGCACGAGTCGTCGTTGCAGCCGAGCAGCTGGCGCTGGCGGTCGAGCGAGAGCAGCGCGCGAACCTGGTCAGACGTCGTCACCGTGAACATGCCCGTACGGTCGATCTCGGTCGCCACCGAGCCCGCCAGCATCGCGGCGATGGGCTCGTTGCCGGCCGTCGTCTGGAAGTCGGGCACCGCCATCTTCGGGTTGCTGTTGCCGTCGGCGGCGCGCGCCTGGTCGGTGATGGTCTTGTCCGGCGTTTGCGTCAGCAACGTGGCGAGCGTGATGGCGAACAGCATCGGTCGAGACCCCCAGAGAAGAGGCTGGCGAGCCTAACCGAACCCTTCAGGCCCGCAGCAAGGTTCGATGTTCAAGCGACGAACGCAACGCTTGCGCAGCGCCCGTGCGCCAGAGGCGCGACACCCCACCCGGCGCGGCCCGTGCATCCTCGTCTGGGCGTGCGCTCTGCGTCCGACAGCTCAGGTGTTCGAGACGTGCGCTTCGAAGTCGAAGGTTGGTCGAGCGCTGAACGGGGGGCGTCGTGAAGGCGAGAATGCTGATCTTCGGTTGGGGGAACCCTTCTCGGGGTGATGACGGGCTGGGCCCCGCGTTCGTCGGTGAGGCCCTGCGCCGCCAGGGGGTCGACGTGTTGGTCGACTACCAGCTGCAGCCCGAGCACGCGCTCGACCTGGTGGGCCGCGACGAGGTGCTGTTCGTCGACGCGAGCACCTCTGGCGAGGAGCCGTTCGAGGTCTTCGAGCTGACGCCGGGGCCGCGGGTGACGGTCTCGACCCACCACCTCTCTCCGGGCGGGCTGTTGGCGGTCTACGAGCGGGTGACGGGCAAGTCGGCGCCCCACGCCCGCGTGCTGGCGATACGGGGCTGGGCGTTCGGCATCGGCGAGAGCCTCAGTGACAAGGCGAAGAAGAACCTCGAGGCCGCGCTCGAGTGGTGGCTGCACCAGCAGGAGCCGCTCGCCGCGCACTGACGGTCGCGCGCGTCGACTCGATGGAGTAGGGGCGCGCGCATGAGTGACGCAGTGGTGGTGCTTCGGGTGAAGGCGGGAGCCGCGGTTCCCGAGTGGCTGTGGGACCTGCAGGGCGTCGAGCGGCTCCGTGACGGAGCGTTCCTGGTGCCGGCCGGTACGTTTCGAGCCGATGACGCGAGCGGCGGCGAGGTGCGCAAGGCGCTGCCGCACGACCTCTCGTTTCACGACGACGCGCGCGGCGTGAAGTGGATGAAGCTGACCGCGATTCCGCCCCGCAAAGTCATCGAGTGCGAGCTGCCCGGGCATGGGCGCTTCAAGGCGTACGCGCTCGACTACGAGCCCTGCGTGAACGCTCCGGGGGCGTGGGTGCCGGCGAAGGCGCCGACGGTGGTGGTGCCGCGCAAGAAGGTGGCTGACGCCGACGAGCCGCAGCACCGCAACGTGGTGGTGGTGAAGAAGGCGCCGAAGACGCTGCCGAAAGAGCTCATCGTGTTGGCGCGGCTGGTCGACGGCACCGCGCTCGCGGTCGGCCCGCGCAACCGCGGGTGGGTCGACTGGCTCAAGAAGAACGTGCCGCTCGAGCACCTGCGCCTGCTGCGTGGCCCCGTGCCCGACTCGTTCATCAAGGACATGGAGAGCTTCGAGATGCTCGACGCCGCCTGTCGCCTTCAGGGGCAGCCGCTGCTGGTGATGAAGTCGGAGTAGGCGTCAGCGCCGCTTCGCGAACGGCAGCGTCAGCAGGAACGAGAGCGCGAGCAGCAGCACGATGGCCGCCCCCGATGGAGCGTTGAGGGTGGCCGAGACGAACACGCCGCCGACGCCGCTGAGCAGCGCGATGACGACGCTCGCCCAGGTGAGGCCCGCGAGGCTGCGTGCGACGTTGCGGCCGGCGGCGGCAGGCACCAGCAGCATCGCTTCGACCATCAACGCGCCCAGCACCTTCACCGACGCGACGATGACGAGGGTGAGCAGCACCACCAGCCCGTACTCGAGCGTGGCCGAGGGGAGCCGCTTCGCCGCCGAGAGGCGCGCGTCGGTGCCGTCGAGCAGCAGTTCGTTGTGAAAGCGCGTCAACCCGAACACGACGAGCAGCAGCGCTCCCGCGAGGACGAAGAGGTCGGTGCGCCCGACGGTCAGCACCGAGCCGAACATCACCGCCTCGAGTTGGTGCACGTTGAAACGCTTCGTGACGACGGTGAGCAACAGCACGCCGAGGCCGAGCGTGAAGGCGAGCAGCACGCCGACGAGCGTGTCGGCAGGGAGCGAGGACCGTCGCCGCACGAAGACGAGCCCGACGCCGCAGAGCAGCGAGAAGCCCAGCACGCTGGCCCAGGGCGCTTCGACTGGCTCTCCCAGCAGCACGCCGAGTGAGACGCCGGTGAGCACGGCCTGGCCGAGGGCGGCAGAGAAGAAGGCGAGCCGGCGGGTGAGAACGAGGGGAGAGAGCAGACCCAGCATCGGCGCGGCGAGCGCGACGGCGATGAGCGCGCGTTGCACGAACTCGAGCGAGAGCGTGTTCATGTGGCGCTCCCGAGCCGGGTGGTGTGCGTCGCGAGCGTGATGGCCTGCGCGTCGTGAGAGATGAGCAGCGTGGCGACCCCGTCGCGTCTGGCCTGCTCGAGCGCGGTGGCGAGCTGCTGCTTCGAGGCATCGTCGAGTCCGGCCTCGGGCTCATCGAGGAGCAGCAGCTGTGGCTTCGTCGAGAGCGCATCGGCGAGCAGCACGCGGCGCAGCTCTCCACCCGACAACTCCGAGACGCGACGGTTCAGCAGCGCCTCAGCAGCCGTGCGACTGAGCGCGCGTTCGACCTCCGCCTTCGTGGCCGCACCGATTCCCAGGAAGGAAGGACGCGTGGTGCGTGAGGCTGCGAGCAGCTCGAGCACCGTCATCGGCGTGAGCGTCGGCACCGAGAAACGCTGCGGCACCACGGCGAGGCGAACGTCGGCCGCGAGCTCGAGCGCGCCCTCGAAATGGATGAGGCCCAACACACAGTCGAGAAACGTCGACTTGCCCGAGCCGTTGGGCCCCACCAGCGCGTGCACCTCGCCCTTCGCGATGGAGAGCGAGACAGGCGCGAGCCGGCCAGCGACCCGAACGTCTTTCGCCACGAGCACGTTCATCGAACGAGCTCCTGCACGATGGCGTCGAGGTTCTGCTGCATGTCGTGCTCGAAGCGCTCGGGGGTGAACGCTCCCGTCGCGATGTGGCTCACCACCACCACGCGCGCGCCTGCGTCTTCGAGCACCTTCGCCATCGCGGGCGGAAATGACTCCTCGGAGAAGACGACGGTCGCCTGCTTCGACTGGAGCAGCTGAACGACCTCGCCCAGTTCGGAGGCCGAAGGGAGCAGCCCGTGCGTCGGCTCCACCACGGCTGCCAATTCGAGCCCGAGCTCCTGCAACAGATAGGAGTAGCCGTCATGCACCGTCACCACGCGGCGCGACTTCACGGTCGAGAGCGCCGTCACCGCCCGCGCTCGCATCGCCCGCAGCGTCCTGGCGTACGCCGCGGCGTTGCGCTCGAGCTGCCCTCTCCACTCGGGTCTCACCTCAGCCAGCGCCCGCGCGAGCGCGTACGACTGCAGCGCCGCGTTGCCCAGTGAGAGAAACGTGTGCGAGTTCGGAGCGCCATCTCTCGACACCAGCCGCGGCGTCGCGTCGTTCAGACGCACGCGTACGAGCTTCGGGTTGTCTGCCGCGCGCACCATCTCGTCGAGGAACGCGTCATGCCCGAGCCCGTTCTCGACCAGCACGTCGAGCGTCGTGAGCGTCGCCACGTCCTGCGGGCGCGGCTGGTAGCTGCCGATGTCGACGTCGCCCGGCACCACGGGCACCACCTCGACCGGCAGCCCCTGCGTCACCCGAGCGGTCCACGAGGAGTAGGGGTGCAGCGTCACGCCGACGCGGAGCGGAGTTGCTGCCACCAGCGCGAGGCAGACGAGCGAGGTCACGGCGCCGCGCTCACCGTGCCGGGCGGCGCCTTGCCAACACACGAGGGCAGCTGCTCGAGCGCTGCGGCGTCATGCGCGGGAATGACGAGCAGGTCGGGCCGCTCCTTCGACAGCACGTGCAGCAGGCCCAGCGCGTCGCCTGTCTTCCCTTCGTCGGCGTCGAGCCGCACGAGCGGGTTCTTGTGCACCGGCGCCTCGACGCCGCGCATCGTCCACGAGGTGTCACCCGAGAACAGCGCGGTGCGGCCGTTGGTGAGCTTCACCAGAAAGGCGGTGCTGCCCGGCGTGTGACCGGGAATCGGCACCGCCACGATGGCGCCGTCGCCGAAGACGTCGAACGACGAGGGGAAGCCGTCGCGCGCCGGGCCCTTGAAGTCGAACGTCCACAGGCGCTCCTTTGCGCGCGCCAGGTGGTGCGGCATCACGCCTTCGTCGAGGAAGCGGCTCAACGAGCGCGCCCACTCGAGCTCGGGCCTCGCGATGAGCACCCGCGCGTTGGGAATGTCGCCGAGCGCGCCGACGTGGTCCCAGTGCACGTGGGTGGCGAGGGCGAGCGTCACCTCGTTCGGGTCGAGGCCGGCTTCGCCCATCAGCTCGACCATCGGGCGCTTCGTGCGCGCGGGGCCCATGGCGAGCGCGAACAGCTTGGGGCCCTTCGCGAGGTCGCTCGCCACGTTCCTGCCGAACGCCGGGTCGATGATGACGAGGCCCGCCGGGTGCTTCACCACGATGGAGGCGATGCCGTAGTGCCACGGCTCGAAGCTGAACTCGGCGACGCCTTCGACGCGCGAACGCTGGGCGCGCTCCTGCATCAGCACGCAGACCTCGACGCCGCGGCCCGTCAGCTTCGAGGCCTTCACGAGAGTGGGGTCGGGCAGCCGAATCGGTGGACCGGCGCAGGCAGACAGGGAGAGGAGGACGTAGACGGCCAGTCGCAGCATCGGGCGCCTTATGCCGCAATCACTCGCACGCCGCCGCCTTCTTCCCGGCCTTGAGCAGGTGCAGCTCGCAGCCGATCTCGGTGATGGCGTCGATGACCAGCTCGTCTTCGTCGTCGATGGCGGTCGAGGTGAAGCCCTGCGCGGCGGTCGGAGGCAGGGTCTCAGCGAGGGCGTTGCGCAGGGCGGTGTCGCCCAGCATCGCGAGGAAGACCTGGGCCGTGCGCTGCTCGTCCTTCGAGACCTGCTTCAGGCGCGGCTCGAGCTGAGGGCGAAGCGTGCGCGAGTTCACCAGCGCTCCGGCGACCGACGCGCGGGCGTCCCAGTCCTTCGGGGTCTTGAAGGCGAGGTCGAGCAGCAGATTGGCCTCCTGGAGGGTCAGCTCGAAGCGCGCGACCTTGACGCGGTCGAGCGCCTCGCTCGTGCGCACCTTTCGCTCGAGCGCGGCGAAGAGCTTCTCGCGGTCGTTCGACGACGTGAGCTCCATGACGAGGTCGCCCTCAGGTTGGCCGAGCGCCTCGAGCCACTCGCCGGTCGTCACGGGCTCGTAGAGCGCCAGCCTCGCGACGACGGAGCCGCCCTTCGTGCACTTCGCGACGCCTGCCTTCACGCCCGCGCTGCGCAGCGCCACCTTCTCGGGGAGCACGCCGTGCGGCTCGATGGCCCGGACGTCGAGGCTGCGTTTCATCGTGCACAGCTGCTGCGCCAGGGCCGACGCGGCGGCGACGATGGTTGCGTCAGGCGTGAGCTCGCACTCGAGCGTGGCCTTCGCCGTCTGCCCGCCGGGGCGCTTCATCGCGGCGTCGATGAAGGTCAGCGCCCGCGTCGTGTTCTCACCATCACGGCGGCAGGTGGCCACGACGACGGCGGCGCGGCTCTCGTCGGGCTCGTCTTCGGCCGCGAGGCGCTCGAGCACGAACGCGTCACCTTCGCCGCTGAGGCTGCTCGCTGCTTCGGCGATGAGGTCGGCGCGCTTTCTGCCCTCCTTCGTTGCGAGCTTCGTGCGGTACTGGGCCACGAGGTCGACCTGCGACTGAATGGTGGTGGGTGTCTTCGTCTCTCCGCCGTCGTCAGTCACCGTCACCTTCGCGGCTTCGACGATGGCGCGTTGGCCCAGCTCGGGCAGGTCGAGCTGCACGAGCTCACGCCAGCCCGTCTCGGTCTTCGCGCGCGCCGAGAGCAGGTCGCCCGACGTCGAGTACAGGCCGTGAAAGGTGACGACGCCGCCCTCGGTGACGGTGACCTCGTCGAACTTCTCGGGGAAGACGGCCGAGTAGAGCAGGAAGGGCAGAATGATGACGCAGGCCGCGGAGTGACCGCAGCCGCCGCCACCGCCCGACGCGCGGGTGTTGCGCTCGACCTTCACCACCACCTCGGGAAGCTTCGCGCGCTTCTTCACCGCGTCGAGGGTGGCGGGCACGTCGACGTACGACTTCTGCTCTGGCGAGCACCGCACACAGCAGGCGCTCAGCACGAACGTCATGGCCCAGACGGCCAGCAGCTTCGGTGTCATCGACCCTCCCCGCGGGTGAGGCGGGAACGTACCGCGTCGTGGTTGGTCGTCACCCTTGCTTCGTGCGAGCGTGCGCGCGTGCTTCGCCTCGTGCCCGACTTCGCGTTCATTGCAGGCTCGCTCGTCGAACAGCCCGTCATCGGCGTCGACGACGAAGGTCGCGTCTGTGCCCCCGTGGAGTCGGCGCCCCTTCGTCGCTTGAGTGGAAGGCTGCTGCTGCCCGGCTTCGTGAATGGTCACAGCCATGCGTTTCAGCGGGTGCTGCGTGGGCGCACCGAGCTGCGTGGCGAAGGCAACGAGTCAGACGACTTCTGGTCGTGGCGCGAGCGCATGTACCAGGCGGCGACGGCGCTCTCTCCCGAGCAGCTGTACGCGGTGTCGCGGCAGACGTTCCTCGAGATGGCGCTCGCCGGTGTGACGACGGTGGGCGAGTTCCACTACGTGCAGCACCAGCCCGATGGCACGCCGTACGACGACGTGTCGCTGCTCGCGAAGACGGTGATTCAGGCGGCGCGTGACGTGGGGCTGCGCATCGTGCTGCTGCGAGTGGGCTACGCGCGCGCGGGGCATCAGGTGGCGGCGAACCCGAGGCAGCGGCGCTTCATCGACCCTGACGTCGATGCGTTGCTTTTCCGTGTCGAGGCGCTGCGGAAGAGCGTGGTCGATCCGCTCGTCTCGGTTGGCCTCGCTCCGCACTCGGTTCGCGCGGTGCCGAAGGAGTGGCTGAAGCGCATCGTCGAGGCGCGGCCCGCGGGTCCACTGCACATGCACGTCGCGGAGCAGCCGGCCGAGCTGCGCGCGTGTCTCGCCGAGACGGGGAGACGCCCCATCGAGCTGCTCGCCGACGTGGGGGTGCTGGGGCCGAACTTCACCGGCGTGCACGCGATTCATCTCGAGGCGAACGAGGTGGCGTTGCTGGGGCAGTCGAAGTCGATGGTCTGTGCGTGCCCGACGACGGAGCGGAACCTGGGCGACGGCATCGTGCGCGCCGACGAGCTGTCGAGCGCCGGTGTCGAAGTCTCGCTCGGCAGCGACAGTCAGGCACACATCGACCTGCTCGATGAGGCGAAGCAGCTCGAGGGGCACCTTCGGTTGTTGCGGCTGTCGCGCGCGGTGTTGTTCCCGAAGCAGGTCGAGGGTGCGCGTGAGTCGGAGCTGGGGCGCGTGTTGCTGCGCTCGCTCACCGTCTCGGGGGCGCGTTCTCTCGGCATCGACACGGGCTCGCTCACCATCGGTCAGCCCGCGGACTTCGTGACGCTCGACGTGAATCACCCGACGATGGTCGGCGCTCCGAAAGAGGCGTTGCTGACCGCGGCCGTGCTGGGCGCGTCGAGCGCCGCAATTCGTGACGTCGCCGTGCAGGGTCGCTTCATCGTGGAAGACGGTCGCCACGCGCTGATGGAGCAGAGCGCCGCGGCGTACTCGAAGGTCGTCGCCAGCCTGGTCTGAACCGTCGACCGCGTGCCGAGCCATCAAGCCGGCCTTCGCGAGGAATCGTTCGCGCGGGATGTCGGCGTCAGCGAGGGTCTTCGGCTGTTTCGCCGAGCGCCAGCACCTGCCCAGCAGCCAGAAACACCCCGGCATCGACCCGAGCGATCAGCGAGTCCTCCCTCCCGACCCAAACGACGCGAAAGGAGCGGCCGCTGGTTTCCACGATCGGCGTGGGAGGAAGGCCGTGCTCGGCGAGTCCTGCGCGCATTGCCTCGAGCGCCTCCGCAGCGTCTCGATTCAGTGCGGAGTCGTGACTCGATTCGGCCACGGCCCGAAAGGCGTAGTCGGCGAGCGAATAGCGTCGCGTATGAAAGGACGCGTAGCCGAGCGCGAGCCAGAGTTCCGCCTGCGCATGCCAGCTCGACGCGTCGGGAGTGTCGCACCAGGGCAGACGCAGCCCCCACCAGGCCGCAGTGAAGGCTTCGTCGTAGGTCTTCTGCTTCAAGTACGAATTGGCCACACCGAGTCGTGCATATCGATGCGTGGGTTGGTCTGGCTCAGCGAACGCACCAAGACACCGGGCGTACGCGTCGCGCGAAGCCTCGTGGTCGCCCGATTGGCCGAAGGCAAAGCCAGCCGACTTCCACATTGACGCAGCGCTCGGAGAGTCGTTCCCCTCGTAGATTTCTCCAGCCTCTGACCACGCCTCGGCCGCTTCCTCGAAACGCCTGGCCGCAAACAACGCGCTGCCAAGATGACCCAATGTGTCCGCTGTCGTCAGACGGCCGCCAGCAACGCGGCACAACGTCACCCGTGCGTTCCAGCCCAGTACCGCGTCGAGAGCCAACAGCTCGTCGACCTGAGCCCACGCGTTCTCCGTGTCTCCGCTGGCAATGAGTGCATCGAGTTGTTCGACGAGGGCACTGATTCGGGTGGACAGACTCAGAATTCGCTCCGCAAACCTCGAAGGTCGGTGGTGACACTCCATGGCCGGCGAAACGGCGGTTTCCCGTCGGCTGCTCGTCCTTTCTCCCGCTCGGAGACGACGGACTCCGCTCCGGGCCTTCTGCGCCGAGAACGAAGCGTCACGTCAGGCCGCGACGGGTTGGTCGAGCAACCCACGTGCAGCGGCGATGGCCTCATGACTGCCCGCGAGGGCGAGCCGGTCGTGGGCGGCGAGCTTCTCGGTCGGCGTCGCGAGCAGGCTGGCGCCTTCGCGCGTGATGGCCAGCACGGTCGCGCCCGTCACGCCGCGCAGGTTGAGCTCGGCCAGTGTCTTCCCCACCGCGGGGCTCGTCTCACCCAGCTCGATGACCGACGCGACGCTCAGGCCCAGGCCGGGCAGCAGCGTGCCGACCTCGGCGATGGCTTCTCCCTGCTCGGTGTTCTGTCGCTCTGACGACGTCAGCAGCGCGCCGCTGATGATCTCGACGCCGGCGCGAACGTGGCCCTCGAGGCTGGTCGTCTGTCTCCAGAACGTGAGCGCGAGCACCCCGAGCAACACCAACAGCACGACGCCGATGGGCACCGACGGCAGCAGCGGCTGGGTGACGGCCACCATCGGCACGCCGAGCGCCAGCACGATGGCCATCTGGAACGTCACCGTCAGCACACGACGTGGAGACGCCGCGAGGTCGAGCTTCCCGTCGGTGCGCGGCGGGAGCGCCGACTCGGCCAGCTCCTTCGCAGCGAGATGGAGACCCGCACGATGCCGATGAGGAACGGCAACGCCACCACGCCCGCGACCACCAGCACCAGCCACGCCGGGAAGTCGCTGAAGATCTCGGTTCGACGCGCGAGCGCGGTGCTGACGATGATGGCCGTCAACAGCCCCGCGTCGATGAGCAGCGCGCGCACCTTCTTTCGCGGGCCCTGCGCGGCCGGCCGGTCTTTGAGCCCGTCGAGCCAGCTCGCGTAGAGCGTGGTGAACATCTGCACCGGCTTCGGTGACTTGCGGTCGACGAAGCTCGCGAACGGCCCCGAGGCCTTCACCAACCAGCCCGTCGACAGCGTGCTCATCACGCTGACGGCCGCGGCGACGGGGAAGAGGAAGTCGCCCGTCACGCCGAGCGTCTTCCCGAGGCCGGCGATGATGAACGAGAACTCTCCAATCTGCGCCATGCTCATGCCCGCCTGAATCGACGAGCGGGTGCCCGAGCCGGTCAGGAACGAGCCGATCGACACGCTCATCACCTTGCCGATGATGACGACCGCGAGCAGCGCCACCACCGCGCCCCAGTTGCGGGTCACCTCGGCGGGGTCGATCAACATGCCGACCGACACGAAGAAGATGGCTGAGAAGAGGTCCTTCAGTGGCGCGACGAGGTGCTCGACCTTCTCGGCCTGACCCGACTCCGCGATGAGCGAGCCCGCGAGGAAGGCGCCGAGCGCGACGGAGTATCCAAAGTGCTGCGCGAGCAACGCGACCGAGAAGCAGAAGCCGACCGCGGCCACGAGCGTCGTCTCGGGACGATTGAGCTTGAGCACCGCCCGGGTCGCGCGCGGCACGACGAAGAGGCCGACGATCATGAGGCCGCCGAGGAACAAGGCGAGCCGGCTCAGCGTGCTGGCCAGGGCTTCTGCCGACACCTGCGTTCCCGTCGAGAGCGCGGTCAATGTCGTCAGCAACAGAATCGCGATGAGGTCTTCGACGACCAGCACGCCGACGACGAGCTCGCGCAGCTTCCCGGCGATGCCCTGCTCGTCGAACGTCTTCACGATGATGGTGGTCGACGAGATGGAGACGACCGCGGCGGTGAAGACGCTCTCGAGCGTGCTCCAGCCCAGCGCGCGCGCCGCGAGGAAGCCCAGCGTGAGCATGCTGCCGGTCTCGATGACCGCCGTGAGCCCCGCGCGCGGCCCCACTTTGCGCAGCTGGCGAAGGCTGAACTCGAGGCCGATGGAGAACATCACGAAGATGACGCCCAGCTCGGAGAGCGCGGTGACGAGGCCAACGTCGGCGACGAGCGGAATCGGCAGGTGTGGCCCGACGATGAGCCCGGCGACGACGTACCCGAGCACCACGGGCAGTCGCAGGGCCTGACAGAGCAGGGTCGTGACGGCTCCAACGCCGAGCACCGTCGCGAGCGCCGAGAGAAAGTCGTGCGCGGTCATGCGTCGTCAATGACGACTTCGGCGCCGAAGGGCGAGCGCTATTTCGCGATTTCTGCAC
The DNA here is from genome assembly GCA_040275325.1 of Myxococcaceae bacterium. GTDB lineage: Bacteria > Myxococcota > Myxococcia > Myxococcales > Myxococcaceae > Xiheimicrobium. The sequence goes on from JBEOKA010000358.1 coordinate 45,517, forward strand.
GCAGCCACGCGAGCGCAATGCCGCTGGTGACCGAGACGTTCAACGAGTCCCACGTGCCCGTCATCGGAATGCGCGCCGTCACGCAGCGCTTCAGCGTCTCCTCCGACAGCCCCGGGCCTTCGGCGCCGAGCAGAAACGCCACGCGCGACGACTTCGGGCGCTGCTGACCTCCGATGATCAGCTCGCCCCGCGGAGACAGCGCCAGCACCTCGTACCCACGCGCCACGAGCAGCTCAATCATCGCCGCCTCGCTCGCCACCTGCGCGAAGGGAACGTGCAGCGTGCCGCCGCTCGAGACGCGAATCGCCTTTCGGTACAGCGGGTCGCAGGTGGCCTCGTCGTACAGCACGCCGTCGACGCCGAAGGCCGCCGCGTTGCGGAAGATGCCGCCCACGTTGTCGTGGTTCGTCACACCGCAGAGCCCCAGCACGAGGCTCGGCTCCCGACTCAACACCTCGTCGACCGTGCGCTCACGCCCGCGCGTACCGACTGCGAGCACCCCGCGATGAAATGGCATGCCGACGATGCGCTCGAGAATGGCCTGTGACGCGACGTACACGGGAATCGACTCGGGCAGCTTCCCGGCCAGGTGCTGCGCCCGGTTCTTCGAGAGCAACAGCGCCTGCGTCGCAAAGTGCGTGGAGCCGAGCAGCACCGGCAGCACCACCTCTCCCTCGACGATGAACGAGCCCTGGTCTCTCAGCTCGCGGTCACGAATCGAACGAAACGCCTCGATGCGCGGGTCTGCTTCCGACTCGATGTCGATGAACGGCACGCGGCCACCCTACGCTCAGGGTTGCTCCATCACCACGAGCGCGTACTCGCCGCTCTTCTCGGTGCCCGCCGAGACGAAGGTGTCGAGCGAGAGGAAGTACGTGCCCGGCATGAGCGCCATGGTGACGGTCTTGTCATTGCGGCTCAGACAGGTGGAGGCCGCCACGCTGCCACGCAGCAGGTGAAGGTCGATGTCCGAGGTGCCGAGCGAGACGACCGTCGCGCGCACCGTCATCGAGCGGTTCACGTCGAGCCGGTAGATGACCTCGGGCCCGCCTTCGTTCGCGGTCGAGCACGCGCCATAGCTGGCGATGGAGCGACTGCCGTCACGCCGCGTGTCGCGCACGTCGACGAAGGGCAGGGTGTCGATGACGAGCGGGTCGGTCGCGAGGCCACTCCCGAAGCGCAGTGTGGCCGTGGTGTCTGGAGCCGTTCGTTGCGTCACCGCGTTCCGCGCGCGTGAGAGGCCTTCGAGCGTGACGAGGTTTCTGACGTTGTGGCCGTAGCGCAGGCCCGCCGAGGTGAGGAGACAGCCCCGCCCGCTGCCCGAGGGCACGTAGACGTTCAGGTGCAGGCCATCGACGGTGGTGATGCCGTGGTTCGGCAGCGGCAACAGCTCGCGGTTCAGGTCGACGTACGGAATGCCTCGAGCCTGCGCGAGCGCGCGCGTGACGCCGTTGTACCAGGGCACCTGCGCGTCGGCCGCCATCGAGTCATCGCGCGGTGGAATCGAGGTGACGAGGGGCACCACGCCGCGCGCGAGCAGCAGGTCGACGAGCGTGAACATGTTTCGCCCGTACGCATCGAGGTTCATCGATTGAATGTCGTTGGTGCCGTACATGACGGTGGCGAAGCGCGCGTTCGTCGCGGCCAGCTCCTGCTCCACGGGAGACGGGGAGCCCGCGATGGCCGACGTCGCGCTCCAGCCGATGACCGCCGAGAGCGTGACGCGGTCGAACGGCGTGGTCGTTCCAATGCGCGTGGCCTTGAACGCGTCGAGCGTTGGCTGGAGCGAGGTGCGGCCCGCGAGGTCGACATTCGCTCCGGCGAAGCAGGCGAGGTGGTTCGTGTTCACCGTGTTCGAGTCGCCGACCTTCATGAAGGTGTCGTCGTCGTGGCTCGCGCGCGCGGCGATGCGGCGCAGGTTCTCGACGAGCGCGGGCGTCAGCGGAGAGTGGGTCTGACCGAAGAGATAGACGACGAGGCCACCGTCGGGCGTCGGCGTTCCTGCATCGGGAGTCGATGTTCCCGCGTCCACGCCTCCAGCGTCGACGCCCGCGTCCACGGTGACGCCTGCGTCGAGCACGACGCCCGAATCGGGCTCGACCACCACCACGCCGCTGTCGACGTCTTCGAAGACGACAGCGCCATCAGGCAACGCCAGCGGCGGTGGACCACACGCGACGAACACCAGCCCAGCGATGACGACGAGACGCACGAGGGCTTTCTGGTTCACGCGCGCGCGCTGCGAAATGGGAGGCAGCGGCACCGTCACCCTCGCGCGTCAGGCCGGCGAACGGGGTGACCGACGGGGCACGGGTACTTCCCGATGACCAGCCGCACGCCGTCTTCAGCGGTGATCAGCCGATGCTCATCGAGCGTTCGTGTGATGAGGCAGCCGCAGACCAGCTCGAGCTCGACCTCGGTTCGCCCATCAGCGCTCGGCGTCGCGCGAAGAATCCGGCTGGCGGCGTGAATCGTCACGCACCGACTCTCTCACAGGCTGTCACGCGCAGGAGCTGCGCCAGGCTGGGTCGGCCCGGTTGGGTGAAGGCTTCAGCAACACGGCAGACAGACGGCGCTCACACGTTGTTATGTCTTCGGCATGCACGGCGCACTCATCGACCGCTCTCTCCTCGCCGCGTTCCGTTGGCAGAGCCGTCACACCATGCGCCTTCGTGAGCAAGACGAGGTGGCCCTGCCCAGCCCTCCACGCACCGGCTCGGCTTCGCTCTACCTGCACGTTCCCTTCTGCGAAGTGCTCTGTCCCTTCTGCTCGTTTCACCGCGTGCAGTACCGAGAGGGCCTCGCCAGGCAGTACTTCGCGGCGTTGCGCAAAGAGCTCGGGCGCTACCACGCAGAGGGCTACGTGTTCACCGGCGTGTATGTCGGTGGCGGGACCCCGACGGTGGCTCCAGACGAGCTGATCGAGACCCTCGCCCTCATTCGCCAGCTCTTCCCTCTGGTCAAAGACATCTCGGTCGAGACCAACCCACATGATCTGCGAGACGGGCTGCTGGCGCAGTTGGCGGCGGTGGGCGTCAACCGGCTCTCGGTGGGCGTGCAGAGCTTCGACGACGCGCTGCTCAAAGAGATGGAGCGCTACGAGAAGTACGGCTCGGCCGCGCGCATCATCGAGCACCTCGAGGAGGCCGCGGGCCACTTCCGCACGCTGAACGTCGACATGATCTACAACCTGCCGCACCAATCGCGCGCCTCGCTCGAGCACGATCTCGAGGTGCTGCTGGGGCTCGAGGCCAACCAGGTCTCGCTGTACCCGTTGATGACCTCGAAGATCACCACCTCGAAGATGAGCCAGACCATGGGCCTTCCGAAGCAAGGAGCCGTGAGGGACCAGTTCGATCTCATCCTCTCGCGCCTGCGCCCGGCCTTCACGCCCCAGTCTGGCTGGTGCTTCTCGCGCGGCGGCGGCGCCATCGACGAGTACATCGTCGAGGCCGAGGACTATGTGGGCCTTGGCTCGGGCGCGTTCAGCTATCTCGATGGCACGATGTACGCGACGACCTTCTCCATTCAGTCCTACATCGATCGCGTCAACCGCGGCCTGTCTGCCATCACCGGCCGCCGCCCGTTGAGTACCGCCGAGCAGATGAAGCAGACCTTCCTCATGCGCCTCTTCGGCCTCTCGCTGGACAAGGTGTGGGCGCGTCAACGCCACGGCGACGGCTTCGAGCGGGCGCTGTGGCCCACCATCAAGGCTTTCAAAGCGCTCGGCGCCATCACAGAAGACGAGCAGGCCCTGCGGCTGACCGACGAGGGCATGTACTTCTGGGTGCTGATGATGTCGGCCTTCTTCGAGTCGGTGAACACCTTCCGGGAGCAGATGCGCGGGCGCATCAAGGCCGAGCTCGACGACCTGTCAGACCTGCAGCACGCCGAGGCAACGCCGCCAGCCGAACCCAACCACTGACGAACCGTTCAGGCGACTGCGCGAGCCTTCGGCGTGATGCCAATGGCGGCGAGCTCTGCCAGGACCTGCTGGCCCAGCTCGGCGACGCGCCCCTCGACTTCCGGAGAGAGGTTCAGGTCGAGCTCCAGCCGCACGGGCTCCACGCCGAGCAGCAGCACGTCTTTCGGCCCTTTGCCCAGGAACGTGAGCGTCGCGAGCAAATCGGCGATGCCAGTCTGATGCGGAGACAGCTTCGTCTGAAACGCCGACGGCACCGCCGAGCCCTCGAGCCGCACCAGGCTGCCCGGCGTCTTCCCGGCCTTCACCGCGTCGAGCACGATGAGCCGGTCGATGTCTTCGAGGTCGTCGAGCAGCTCATGCGTCGACGTGCCCCCATCGACGCAGCGCACGTGGTCGGGCCAGACGTACCCATTCTCGAGCGCGGTCACCGCGTGAACGCCGACGCCTTCATCGGCCATCAGCACGTTGCCGACTCCGAGGATGACGATGTTGGGCCGGCCGTTCGTCACAGGGCACGCACCTTGACGATGTCGCGTTTGGTCACGTCGGTGAGGTGCACGGCGCAGGCGAGGCACGGGTCGAACGAGTGAATCGTGCGCAGCACCTCGAGCGGCAGCTCGGGGTCGGCGAGCGGCGTGTCGATGAGCGACGACTCGTACGGCCCCATCTTGTCGTTCTCGTTGCGGGGCGCCGCGTTCCACGTGGTGGGCACGACGGCCTGGTAGTTCTTGATGATGCCGTTCTCGATGACGATCCAGTGAGAGAGCAGGCCGCGCGGCGCTTCGTGGAAGCCGAAGCCCGAGATCTCACCCTTCGGGAACACCGGCTGGTTGAACGTCGCGACGTCTCCGCTCGCGATGCGATCGATGAGCAGCTTCCACTGCTGCTCGAGGATCTCGATGTTGCGCTGACACGCCACCGCGCGCGCCGCGTGCCGGCCGAGCGTCGAGTGCAGGCCCTCGAGCGGCACCTTGATCTTGCCCACCGCCTCGATGGTGGTGAGCAGCCGCGTGAGGTGCTTGAGCGTCTCTTCGTCTTTCGACGCCACGGCAGCGAGCAGGCGCGCGAGCGGGCCGACCTGCGCGGGCTCTCCGAGGAAGGTGGGCGACTTCACCCACGAGTACTTCCCGGCTTCCTGGAAGTCCGTGTAGTCGGCGACCGTCTCACCCTTGTACGGCTGCAGCGCGCCTTTGCCGCCCTTGTACCAGGAGTGCTTCACGCTCTCGGCCACGCCGTCGCGGAAATACGGGTCGCCGAAGCGCTCGATGGGCTTGTACGTCTCGAGCTTGCCGTCGGCGATGTAGCCACCGTTGGTGACGAACTTCGTGCCCTTCTCGTCCATCGGGTAGTCGGGGCACGAGAGGTAGTTGGTCACGCCTTTCCCGATGGTGGTCCACTCCGGGTAGAAGGCCGCCACCGCCGCGACGTCGATCAAATAGACGTTGTTGATGAAGTCCTTCAGCGAGTCGATGTACTCCTTGATGGCGAGCAGCCGCTCGACCGTCAGCACCGACTGGCTGTTGAGCGAGATGGGGTTCGACACACCGCCGACCGCCACGTTCTGAATGTGCGGCGTCTTGCTACCGAGAATGGCGACGATCTTGTTCGCCTTGCGCTGCACCTCGAGCGCCTGCAGGTAGTGGGCGACCGCGAGCAGGTTCACCTCGGGCGGCAGCTTCATCGCCGGGTGGCCCCAGTAGCCGTTGGCGAAGATGCCGAGCTGGCCCGACTCGACCAGCCCTTTCAGCTTCGCGTGCACCGCGGTGAGCTCGTTCTTCCCGTTGCCGGGCCACGTCGACAGGCTCTCGGCCAGCTGCGACGCCTTCACCGGGTCGGCCTTCAGCGCCGACGTCACGTCGACCCAGTCGAGCGCCGACAGGTGGTAGAAGTGAACGATCTCGTCGTGAATCGCGTGCGCCGAGATCATCAGGTTTCGAATGTACTGGGCGTTCATCGGCACCGGCAGGTCGAGCGCGTTCTCGACCGCGCGCACCGAGGCGATGGCGTGAACCGTCGTGCAGACGCCGCAGAAGCGCTGGGTGATGCTCCAGGCGTCGCGCGGGTCGCGGCCGAGCAGAATCTGCTCGACGCCGCGCCACATGGTGCCTGAGGCCCAGGCCGAGCTGACCTTGTTGTTCGCGCCCACCTCGACGTCGATGCGCAGGTGGCCCTCGATACGGGTGATGGGGTCGATCGTGATGCGCTTGCTCATGTGGTCCTCGTGTCGGGCTCAGCAGCCGGAAGAATGGGCAACAGACGAATGGCGAAGATGATGCCGACGACCTCGAACGAGATGAGGCCGAAGGTGACGGCCATCTCTCCGAGCGACGGGAAGTAGTGCCAGCCCGCCCCCGTGTCGTAGGCGACGAGGAAGGCCGAGAGGCGATACAGAATGCCGGCGAACGCGAGCGACAGCGCGCCCAGCAGCAGCTTGCCGGGCTGTTTGCGCGACGCCTCACTGGCGAGCAGCCACAGCGGCACCGAGAAGAGGAACATCTCGATCCAGAACGTCAGCGCAGGCAGCGACGGCTGGAACGCCGAGCCGACGGCTCCGCGGTAGATGAGGTCTGCGATGCGCACCACGATGTAGATGCCCGCGAGCAGCCGGCCGACGTTGAGCAGCTTGCCGAGAATCTCGCGCTCGAAGGGCCGCTTGAGCCCCAGCGACGAGACGCCCGCTTCGAGCGTCACCGCCGACAAGCCCATGCCGATGGTCGAGGTGAGGAAGAGCAGCGGCAGCAGCTTCGACTGGTAGAGCGGGTGAATCTGGTTGCCGAAGACGACGAGCAGGGTGCCCAGCGACGACTGGTGCATGGTGGGCAGGAGCACGCCGACGCCGACGAAGAAGAAGAGTGTCTTGTTGAGGCGCTCGCGGGCGCGCTTCCAGCCGAAGCGCTCCATCACCACGGGCATGAACTCCATCCACATCACGACGATGTACGCCATGATGCAGATGGCCACCTCGAAGAGCACCGAGTTCAGCTGCGCGTACCTGGGCCAGAAGATGTGCCAGAAGTTCCACCAGCGGCCGAGGTCGATCATCACCGAGAAGCCGGCCTGCATGTACC
>JBEOKA010000359.1:0-15309 GCA_040275325.1 Myxococcaceae bacterium
CTCGCCCGCCTGGAAGCGAAGCTGCAGAAGCGCGAAGCCGACATGGGCGAGCAGGACCGCATGGTGCGCAAGTTCCTCACGCCGGCGAAAGCCGCAGTGCTGAGCGCCACCGACGACGCGTCGCGAAAAGAAGCGTGGCGGCAGCTCGGCGAGGTCGAAGACCAGCTGCGGTGAGCGACACGCCTTGACTCCTGCGGGGACGCGCGATGGAAGGCCCGCATGAAGCTCGCGACCAAACGCAACGGAACTCGCGACGGCGCCCTCGTCGTCGTCAAAGGCGACCTCTCGGTATGGACCGACGCGACGGCCATCGCGCCGACGCTGCAGGCCGCGCTCGATGACTGGAGCCGCGCCGAGCCGAAGCTCGAGGCGCTCGCTGCCCAGCTCGAAGCGGGCTCGGTCGCGACGGAGAAGTACGACGCCACCGCGCTGCACTGCCCGCTGCCCCGCGCGTACGAGTGGGTCGACGGCAGCGCCTACCTGAACCACGTGCGCCTGGTGCGAAAGGCCCGCAAGGCCGACCCGCCGCCGACGCTCGAGACCGACCCGCTCGTCTACCAGGGCGGCAGCAGCCACCTGCTCGGGCCCACCGACGACGTGGTGATTCGTGACGAGGCGTGGGGCTGCGACTTCGAGTCAGAGGTGGCGGTGGTGCTGGGTGACGTGCCGATGGGCCTGAAAGCAGCCGACGCCGCGCCCTTCGTTCGCCTCGTGATGCTGGTGAACGACGTCAGCCTGCGAAACCTCATCCCCGACGAGCTCGCGAAGGGCTTCGGCTTCTTCCAGGGCAAGCCGGCGACGGCCTTCTCTCCCGTCGCCTGCACTCCGGACGAGCTGGGTGATTCGTGGAAGGGAGGTCGCGTGCACCTCACCTTGAAGACGTGGCTCAACGGCAAGCAGGTGGGCGACACGCACGCCGGCCCCGAGATGCACTTCAGCTTCTTCCAGCTGATGGAGCACCTCGCGAAGACGCGCCAGTACTGCGCGGGCACGATTCTGGGCTCGGGCACCGTGTCGAACGAAGACCGGGCGCGCGGAATCTCGTGCCTCGCCGAGCAGCGCATGATCGAGACCATCGAGACGGGCGGCCCCAAGACGCCGTTCCTGAAGCATGGGGACCACGTCGAAATCGAGATGTTCGACGCCAGCGGAAAGAGCCTGTTCGGCCGCATCGACCAGCGCGTGAAGAAGGTGTGAGCTGGCATAGCGTTCGCTTGGCTGATGCAGCTGGGAGTGGTGGTTCATGAGCCTCAACCTGGTCCGCCATGACGTGGCCACGTCGCCGACGACGTTTGGGGCCTACGCCGTCGAGACCCTTCTGGGGGAGGGCACCATGGGCTGCGTCTATCGCGCCCGTCACCAGACGCTCGGCCGCAAGGTGGCCATCAAGAGCCTGCACCCCTCGCTGCTGAACAACGCCTCCCTCGTGCGCCGGTTTCTGCAAGAGGCGCGGCTCGTCAACACCATCAACCACCCGCACATCGTCGAGGTGTACGACTTCGTCGAGGCGCCGGGCCAGGTGTACGCGGTGATGGAGCTGCTCGAAGGTGAGACCCTCGCGCATCGGCTCGAGACGAAGCCGCTGAGCCTCGCCGAGGTGCTGCGTCTGGCCGAGCAGCTCGCCGAGGCGCTCGAGGCGGCGCACGCGCTGTCGGTGGTGCACCGCGACCTGAAGCCCGACAACGTCTTCATCACGCAGCGTGACGGCCGCGACTGGGTGAAGGTGCTCGACTTCGGCATCGCCAAGCTGCTGAGCGACGAGGGCCCGCGCGTGGCCGAGACGCAGAACGGAGACGTGCTGGGCACGCCCCGCTACATGGCTCCCGAGCAGGCCGCCGGGCTCGAGTGCGACGCCCGCACCGACCTCTACGCGTTCGGCACCGTGCTCTTCGAGCTGCTGGCCGCGAAGCCGCCCTTCGAGTCGAAGGTGTTCGGCCAGCTCGCCGCCGACATCATCACGCGGCCTCCACCGCCGGTGCCCACCATCACCAGAACGGGTGACGCGGTGCCGGAGTCGTTGCGCAAGCTGGTGACGGCCTGTCTCGCCAAGAGCGCCGACCACCGGCCGCAGACGATGGCCGACGTGCTGCGCCGCCTGCGCAACCTCGACGAAGACCTCGGCGACTTCGTGGCGCCGCCCCGCCCGAGGTGGATGCTGCCGGTGGGCGCCGTCACGGTACTCGTGGTGCTGGCCGGCCTCGGCGCAGCGCTGCTCGGTGGAGCCACGACGAAGCCGACGCCCGCGCCGACTGCAGTGGTGGTCGCTCCACCCATCCCGACGCCACCACCACCACCCGTGGAGCTGCCGAAGAAGGTCTCGCTGGGCCTCGACACCGTGCCCCCCGGCGCGACGGTGACGGACGAGGCCGGCGTGAAGCTGGGCGTCACGCCGCTCACCCTGGAGCGGGTCGCCAACGAAGGTACCGTGAAGGTGAAGCTCGAGCTCAAGGGCTATGAGACACTCAGCCGGGAGTTCGCTACGACTGAAAACCTCCGGGTCGAGCTGCCGCTGAAGCGACTTGTGGCGCCGGCTCCGAAGAAGGAGACGAGGGCCGTCACCGATGGCGTCATGGAAGCGTACTAGCCAGCTGCTGCTGCTCCTCCTCGCGGTGCTGCCCTGCGCGACGTGGGCCCAGCCGGTCGAGGCGCAGGCGAAGCGCATCGCCCTCGAGGGCAAGAAGGCGTTCGACACGGGCGACTACGCCACCGCCATCAGCCGCTACGAAGCGGCCTACAAGCTGAAGGCGTCTCCCAACCTGCTCTTCAACCTCGGCCAGTGCCACCGCAAGACGGGCCGGCTCGACGAGGCGCTCTCGTACTTCCGCCGCTTCCTCGAGACGAACCCACCCGAGGCGCAGGCCCAGGCGACGCAGAAGGTCATCGGAGAGGTCGAGCTGCAGCGTGAGGTGCAGCGGGAAGAGCAGGTGCGAATGCAGCGCGAAGAGGACGAGCGACGGAAAGCCGAGGAGCAGGCGCGCGCCGACGAAGCCCGCATCGCGGCGGCGAAGGCCGAAGCCGACGCGGCGGCGAAGAAGCTGCAGCTCGAACTGACCCGTCGACAGGAGACGCCGCCTCCACCGCCTCCCATCACGACGCGCTGGTGGTTCTGGACAGGCATCGCCGCCGTCGTCGCCGCGGGCGCCACCACGGCGGCCGTCGTGGCCACCTCTCCGCGGCCCACCGCCACCACGTTCCCCGACATCAACGCGCGATGAAACGACTGCTGCCCCTGCTCCTGACCCTCACGGCCTGTCGCGACCCGGCGACGCTGGTGGGCACGGCCGTGCTGGTGTCGGTGGACTCGGCGGAGCTGGTGGTCGACCAACTCCGCTACGAGGGCAGCATCGACGGTGGGTTCATCTTCGAGCCCGTCGTTCGCCCGCCCGAGCCGGGTGGGCCGGCGCTGGGCCCGACGACGACGGTGCGCATCCTGCTGAAGGACTCGCTGGGAGGGCAGCAGCTCGAGCTCGACGTCATCGGGCTGCGCGAAGGCGCGCAGGTCGCAGTGGGCCACGGGCACGTGCAGATCGACCGCGGCTTCGAGCGCCTGCTGGCGGTGCCGCTGAGCGTGCCGCGCTGCGAGGGGTGCGTCACCTCGGAGGGGCGCTGCGCGACGGTGCCGTCGACGGGCGCCTGCGGCACCAACGGCGTGACGTGCACCACGTGCGACCCGCTGCTGGCCGACGCGTGCGTCAACGGTGCGTGCGCCTGCGGGAGTGGACCTGCGTGCAGCGCGACGGTCGGCGCCGACCGCTGTGAGGGCGGCCAGTGCCGGTGCGGCAGCGGGCCCGCGTGCGGTGCAGGCCAGGAGTGCATCGCGCAGACCTGTCAGTGCACGCCGACGTCGTGCGTGGGCGGCTGCTGCCTCGGAGACCAGTGCGTGATGACGCAGACGGCGACGACGTGCGGCACTGGAGGGCGCGCGTGCTCCGACTGTGGGGCCACCGCGTGCAACGGAGGCCAGTGCGGCGCGTCAGCGTGCAACCCGACGTCGTGCCCGGGAGGGTGCTGCATCGGCGCGACGTGCGTGACGGCGACGACGAACCTGGCGTGCGGGAGCGGCGGCGCCGCGTGTGAGTCGTGTGGCGCCGGCAGCTGCGACGGCGGCGCGTGTCTGGGTGGCTGCAACGCGGCCTCGTGCCCGAACGGCTGCTGCCTCGCCGGGTTCTGCCAGACGGGCACCACCGCCGCGGCGTGCGGAACGGGAGGCGTCGCGTGCGCCACCTGCGCGACGACGTGCAGCAACAAGGCGTGCGTCGACCCGTGCGGCCCGTCGAACTGCGCAGGCTGCTGCGCCTCGGGCGTCTGTCGCACCGGCAACACCACCTCACTCTGCGGCGCGGGAGGGCGCTCGTGCACCTCGTGTGGCTCGGGCTCCACCTGCTCGGCCGACGGAGGCGTCTGCGTCGCCGTCTCGACCTGCACGCGCAGCACCTGCCCCGCGGGCTGCTGCGATGGAGACACCTGCCGCCCCTCCACCCTCACCACGTGCGGCAGCGCGGGCGCCGCGTGCACCTCGTGTCTGGGCTCCCGCGTCGCCGACACCTGCCTCGCCACCGGCAACTGCGGCTGTGGAACGAAGTCGGCCTGCGACACGGGCCAGCGCTGTGTCGGCGGTGCCTGCATCTGCGATGCGCTCTCGTGCGCCGGGTGCTGCAACGGCACGACCTGCCAGACGGGCAACACCAGGCGAAACTGCGGCACCGACGGCGGGGTGTGCGTGAGGTGCTCGGGGAGCGCCTCGTGCACCGCCGGCTCCTGTCAGTGATGCAGAGAGAAGCGCGAGCCGTACGGAGCGTTCGCTCCGGCTCCGCGAGGCAGCTCGTTCATCGGGACCTCGCGCGCGGCGGGTCTCGGAGCCCTGGAGCAGCTCGGCAGCGCCGGCGCGGCGAGCCCCCGAGGCTGAATGCAGGGCGGGAGGTGCTCCGTGGCGACTCCCCGAGCGAGCGCGCGCACCCGGCGAAGCCTGGGGCCCAGTCCCCGAGCCTGATCCGACGCGCGCCGAAGGGGTCAGGAGCGATCCCGGAGCATGATCCGCTCCGCGCCGAAGCTCCGGGAATCGACCCGGCGGCACTCCGGCGCTGCACCCGGGCGCCGGGGCTCGCCACGGACGATGATCAGCCCTTCACCGGCTCTTCAGCAGGCGCTGCGGCAGGCTGATCGGGTGCGCTCTCACGCAGTTCGCGGCGGAAAAAGCGGTCGGCGAAGTCGCGCGCCAGCCCGTGCTTCGAGCCCGCGACGGTGAGGGCCGCGTGAATCGAGAGCCGCACGCGGTTGTGATCGTCCGTGAAGCCGACGATGTCGCGCGCGCGGTGATCAGCCGTCGCGCCAATGGCGTCGATTCGCTGCTGCAGCACCACGGCCGCCTCCTTCAGCAACCCGGCGATGGTCGAGCCGAGGGCCTTGAACACGCCTTCGGGCTCCTTCTTGAGCGAGCTCGGCCAGCCGGCCAGGGCCTGCGCCTGGGTCTGCAAGCCGAAGGCGATGTAGCGCGAGGGCTCTCTCACGAAGTAGCGCTTGAGGCGCGCCGTCTTCTTGCCGTCGATGAAGGTGAGCTGACGCGAGAGCTCGCGAGTGGCGTCATCGAGCCCGTCGTCCACCGCGTCGACCGCGGCCTGCGCGAGAATCTCTTCACGCCACGAACCGCGCTGGGCCCGCTCGATGCCCTCGAGCGACTTCAGCAGCCCGCGCACCTCGGGCAAGAACGGCTTGCCGAGCGGGTGCGCGCTGAGCCGCGCCTCGGCGTAGACGAGCTCTTCCCAATGCGCGACGAGCGACAACGACTGACGAAGCAGACGAACGGCCATGTGTGAATCCCCCGGGTGCTGCGGATGAAGGTCCGGAGGAAACCCGAGGCGACCGGGGCTGGCAACTCACTTCGCAGGCGCGAAGGCAGCGGCGCGCGGCGCCATGTCGGCGGCCGAGAGCAACGTCAGCCTCACCGAGCCGAGCACGATGGAGCTTCCCGACTTCAACGGGTGCACGTCTTTCGCGCGCTCGCCGTCGACGTACAGCGGGGCGTGCGGGCCGACGAGCAGCCATGCGCCCGAGTCGTGACGAAGGGCGAACTGATCGCGTGACGCGGTGAGATCGTTGATGACGAGATCGTTCGTCGTCGCGCGGCCCACCGTGATGAGCCCCGACTCGGGCAGCTTGAGCTGAAAGCAGATGGCGTCGGTGCCGATGGGGCGCGGCTGCTCCTTCGCTGGCAGCTGGGTCGACTCGAGGTTGCTCTCGAGCACCGAGCGCGCGGGCTTCCACGGCCCGGGCTCCCAGACGAGCCAGTCGAGCGGGTAGCGGGTGACGAACCCGTCCTTCAGGAGCAGCTGCTGCCGGTGAAGAATCGACAACATGTATGCGGGAACGCCCATTTCGTCGGGCACCTTAGCTTGACTTGCCGCGCGCCCGGGACGAGGAAAGCCATCTCCCCCGCGAGGTCTTTCACATGAAGCTCTTCAACTACTGGCGCTCGAGCTCGAGCTACCGCGTGCGGCTGGCCCTGCACTTCAAGGGCGTGCCCTTCGAGTACGTGCCCGTCTCGCTCATCAAGGGCGAGCAGCACGAGGTCGGCCACCGCGCGAAGAGCCCCGCCGGCTACGTGCCGGTGCTCGAGGTCGAAGAGCACGGCGCCGTCGCCCACGTCTCGCAGTCGGTCGCCATCTTCGAGTACCTCGAGGAGCGCTACCCCGAGAAGCCGCTGTTGCCGAAGTCGCTCGTCGCGCGCGGGCAGGTGCGGGCGCTGGCCGAGCTCGTGAACTCGGGCATTCAGCCGTTCCACAACCTGTCGACGCTGAACCACCTCAAGAGCCTGGGCGTCGACGAGAAGAAGTGGGCGGCGCACTTCATCGACGCGGGCCTCGCGGCGCTCGAGAAGCAGGCGGCGCCGACGGCGGGCGCGTTCCTCTTCGGTGACACGTTCACCTGGGCCGATTGTTGTCTGTTGCCGCAGCTGTTTGGAGCCCGGCGCTTCGGCGGCAACGTCGACGCGTTCCCCTTGCTGACCCGCATCGAGCAGACGTGTCTCGAGCAGCCCTTCGTCAAAGCCGCGCGCCCCGAGGCGCAGCCTGACGCGCAGGTTTGATTCACCACCCCTGGAGCCCCCGCATGGAATCGTTGGACATCATCAAGGTCGAGAGCGTGCACTGGTACGTGAAGGACATCGCCCGCACGCGGCGTTTCTATTCAGAGCTGATGGACTTCGCCGAGCTGGGCGAGTCGTCGCCCGAGCTGACGAAGCGCGGCCGGCAGCACTCGGTCGTCTTCAACGCGAACGACGTGACGCTCATCTGCTCGGCGCCGGTCGGTGAAGGTGGCCGCGCGTGGCGCTGGCTGCAGAAGCACCCCGAGGGCGTGGGCACGGTGAACTTCCTCGTGCGCGACGTGCAGAAGGTGTGGAAGCTGATGGAGGAGCGCGGCGGCACCATCATCGACGACTCCCTGCAGCGCTTCACCGACGACAAGGGCGGCTCGCTCGCGTTCTTCAGCATCACCACGCCGTTCGGCAACACGACCTTCCGCTTCATTCAGCGCGACGGCTACGAGGCGCTCTACCCGGGCTTCGTGAAGCACGCGGCGCCAAAGGGCGGCAAGAACCGCTTCGGCTTCGGGAAGATCGATCACATCACCTCGAACTTCCGCACGCTCAAGCCGATGGTGCTGTGGATGAAGCACGTCATGGGCTTCGAGGAGTTCTGGAACATTCAGTTCCACACCGAAGAGGAGATCAGCAAGGGCGACCAGCACGGCACCGGCCTCAAGTCGACCGTGATGTGGGACCCGAAGAGCACCGTGAAGTTCGCGAACAACGAGCCCTCACGGCCGCGCTTCAAGAACTCGCAGATCAACGTGTTCGTCGAAGATCAACGCGGCGAAGGCATTCAGCACCTGGCGCTGCTCGTGCGCGACATCGTGCCAGCCGTGCGGGCCATGCGCGCGACCGAGGGCCTCGACTTCCTCGGCACGCCGGGCAGCTACTACGACTACCTGCCGGAGCGGCTCGACAAGGGCGGCATCAAGCGCATCGACGAGAGCCTGCAGGACCTGAGGGACCTGCAGATCCTCATCGATGGGCACAAAGAGCATCAGTACATGCTGCAGATCTTCATGAAGGAGAAGGCGCACCTGTACCACGACCGTGATGGTGGCCCGTTCTTCTACGAGATCATCGAGCGCAAGGGCGACAAGGGCTTCGGCGGCGGCAACTTCAAGGCGCTGTTCGAGAGCATCGAGCGCGCCCAGCAGGCCGAGCGCGCGCGCAGCTGAGTCACAACAACAAGCGCCCGCTGCGGTAGTCGTCGAACGCCTGCCGCAGCTCGTCTTCGGTGTTCATGACGAAGGGCCCGGCACGCGCGACGGGCTCGTTGAACGGTCGGCCGGCGAGCAGCAAGACGCGGCCGCCTTCTCCTTCTCCGAAGAGCTCGACCGAGGTGCCCTTCTCGAGAATCGCGAGGTGGCCCTTCGGCACTTCGCGACGAGACGCGCCGAGGCGGGCGGTGCCTTCCGTCACGAACGCGAACGTCGTGTGGCCTGCAGGCACGGGCTGCACCACGCGCGAACCCCTGCCGAGCGCGACGTCGATGAAGGTGGGCTCGATGTCGATGCCGTTGATGGGGCCGGTGGCTCCGAACGCGGTGCCGGCGACGACGCGCACGCGCGAGCCATCGACGATCGCCTCGGGAATTCGGTCGGCCGAGATGTCCTGGTAGCGGGGAGGAATCAGCTTTCGCGTCTTCGGCAGGTTCACCCAGAGCTGAAAGCCCCACATGAGCCCGCGCTCCTGCTTCGGCATCTCGCTGTGAATGATGCCCTTGCCGGCGGTCATCCACTGCGCGCTGCCGGGCCCGAGGCGGCCCTGGTTGCCGAGCACGTCACGGTGCTCCATGGCGCCGTGAATCATGTACGTGACCGTCTCGAAGCCGCGGTGCGGGTGCTCGGGAAAGCCGGCGAGGTAGTCGTTCGGGTTCTCGGTGTGAAACTCGTCGAGCAACAGGAACGGGTCGAGCAACGAGAGGTCTCGATGGCCGAGCGCGCGGTTCAGGCGAACACCGGCGCCGTCGCTCGTCGGCATCGCGGGCAGCACCCGTGAGACCTCGCGGCCGGTGGGCGTGGCGCTCTTGACGGTGCAGCCGAGCAGCGTGACCGAGGCACCAGAGAGAATCGTGCGGCGGGTGAGCAACGACATGGGCGAGATGTAATCACGACGCGAGCACGTCGTTCTGGCAGAGGCCGAAACTCCGTGTCCCACTGAGGGGACGCGGGCACCCCTCGGGAGTCTCATCGACATGAACGGAAAGTTGGCTGTCACTGCGGTGTGCTCCCTGCTGGCGGGCCTCGGGCTCGGGTACCTGCTGTTCTCGACCGAGCCTGCGGTGGTGCCGTCGACTCCCGAGCGAGCGCCCAGATCGGCGGAGCGCGCGGTGGTGCCCGTTGCAGCAACGCCCGTCGTCGTGGCTCCAGTCGCTGCCGTGCCCGCGGCGCCTGCGCCTGCGCCTGCGCCGGTCGAGGTCGTGCCTGCCGCCGTCGTCGTGTTGCAGGAGAAGGTGCAGGACCTCGAGCGTCAGCTCTCCATCGAGCGCGCGATTCGCAAGGGCACCGAGGGCGAACGAATCGAGCCGCCTCCCAACCTGCCGCCCCGCTTTCGCGACGAGCAGCTGCTGCTCACGACCTTCAACCAGGCGCTCAAGCAGGCCGGCTTTCCCGGCCAGGTCTCGAACATCGACTGCACCGAGCACCCGTGCCTCGTCTTCGGCACCGGGTTTGGTGAGCGCGGCGATCTCGAGAAGCTCAAGGGCCAGCTCGGGCCCTACGAGAACGACTCCTTCTCGACGTACGGCTTCGGAACGGGCGACGGAAAGAAGGAGCACCGGTTCTTCGGCGTCGCCGTGATGCCCGAGCTGAAGGGGCCGCCCGATGAAGCGACGGTGAAGCGCATCAGCTATCGCGTGAACCAGATGCACGAGGCCTCGAAGCCACCGCCGCCTGCGCCGAAGCCGTAGTCATGCCACCAGTGTCAGGGCAGCCATGTCAGTTCCAGCAGAGTGACGCGCGCCCGACGACCCGATCGTCCTGCACCCAGACGTAGCAACCGACGTAGCCCTCGAAGCACCGCTCGCCAGAGTAGGGCCGGCCCACGAGTCGGCGGCAGGCGTGCGGGTCGGCTCCGGCGTCGGGAAGGCAAGTCGCCATGCCCGTTTCCGCCCTCGTCGGTGCAGGCGGCCCGACCGGACGAAGGCCCTCGGTGCTGAGCGGCTCGAGCTCCTTCGACCACGAGGTGCCGACGGGAACCGTGCAGACACTGCTGGGGCTGACGTCGCAGGCAACGAGGAACAGCACCACACACCACGAGAGCGGTTTGAGCATGCCGTCACAGACTGCAAGTCACTGGCCATTCCCGGTGTAGAAGCCGCTCATGATCGAGCGCCTCGCCCTCGGCACCATCCCCCGCAAGCATCACATTCAGCTCAAAGACGCCTCAGGCCACCTGCACTGGGAGCAGTGCATCACGCAAGACGGCTTCGAAGCGCCGTACACCATCACGTACCACCGCCATGCGCCGCACCGGCAGCTGCCGATGAAGACGACGCACGGGTTCGCGGGGCCTCGCACGGCCGCTCCGAGCGAGGGGCTGCTCAAGCGCCACTTCCTCTCGCAGAGCCTGCCGGCGACGACGAAGAGCCCGCTCGATTCTCGCCTGCCGATGCTCTTCAACGCCGACGTCACGCTCTCGGTGCTCAAGCCCGGCGCTGATGACGCGGTGTATTTCACCAACGCCGACGGCGACGACCTCTTCTACATCCACGAGGGAGGCGGCACGCTGCGCACGCTGCTCGGCGATCTCGACTTCGGGCCCGGCGACTACGTCTTCGTGCCGCGCGGCATTCTTCACCGCTTCACGCTGAAGCCCGGCGTCGCGCAGTGGTGGCTGTCGATCGAGTGCCGCGGCGGAGCGCACGTGCCCAGGCAGTGGCGCAACGGCGTCGGTCAGCTGCGAATGGATGCGCCGTATTGCCACCGCGACTTCAAGAAGCCGACCTTCCGTGGGCCGCTCGACGAGGGCATTCGGGAGCAGGTGGTGAAACGACAGGACGTGTTCTACGGCTTCACCACGCCTGAATCTCCGCTCGACGTCGTGGGCTGGGACGGCACGGTGTACCCGTGGGTGTTTCACATTCTCGACTTTCAGCCGCGCGTCGGGCTCACGCACCTGCCGCCGACGTGGCACGGAACGTTCGCTGCGCGTGGAGCCCTCATCTGCTCGTTCGTGCCGCGGCCGACCGACTTCCACCCCGAGGCGATTCCGTGCCCGTACCCGCACTCGTCCATCGACGTCGACGAGTTCATCTTCTACTGCAAGGGCAACTTCACCTCGCGGCGTGGCGTGAGCCCGGGCTCGATGAGCTTTCACCCTGCGGGCATTCCACACGGCCCGCACCCCGGCGCGTACGAGGCGAGCATCGGCCACAAAGAGACGAACGAGCTGGCGGTGATGCTCGACTGCGTGCTGCCGCTGCAGTTCACGGCCGCGGCGGTGGGCATCGAAGACGCGAAGTACCAGGCGAGCTTCCTGCCTTGAGCAGCGCGTACATTCTCGAGCTGTCGGTGGGGCCAGGCGGCTCGCGCTGGGCCGAGACGCATACGTGGACCGAGCCGTGGCAGCTCAAGCGCATTCTCGAAGAGTTCTGCACCAACGACGACAACCTCGCCGCGTACCACTGCATCTCGTACGGGGCGACGTTGGCCATCTGGGTGGTGCAGGCGGGCCACCTCGTCGACTTCATCGATCTGCACCCGTACATCCTCGTGACGCTGCCCGAGGGGAAGCGGCCGCTGGGTGAGTTCCGCGCCGACGAAGACGCGCTCAACGCCTTCCTCGACGGGCGCGAAGACGACTGGCTCGACGACGTCGAGCTGACGCTCTTCTGGGACCCCATCGAGGAGCGGCTGCCGAAGCTCGTGGAGCCGGTGCTGCAGCACGAAGACTCCATCGACTTCGAGGGGGCTCCGCCTCCGACGGCACCGAAGGACTCGTACCTGTCGTTCGCCAACCCGCTCGAGCTGGGCTCGCTCGAGCACGAGAGCGGCGAAGAGCTCGAGCCACCGTTCGACCTGCCGAGCTGACTCACTCGAACGTGTCGTCGTACGTCGCGAGCTTCGCGTGCAGCCGGGAGAGCACCGCCGTCGCCTGCTCGGCCGTGGCGGCGGCGTCGAGTTCGTCGAGCAATGCGCCGGTCGGCATCAGGAAGCCGTGAAGCGCCTCGTGTGCCTCTCCCGTCATCGTGCAGCGCGAGAAGATCTCCTGAAACGCCATGCGCAGCTCCGAGCTGGCCTCGGTCTTCGTGAGCGCGTTCGTCTTCGCCCGCTCGACGATGGCCTGCATCGCGCGCACGCCCTCGGTCGTCTCGGGGTTCGCCTTCCACCGCTTCGGCGCGGCGTGAGCGTGGGCCTCGGGGGTCGTCGCGTGCTCGTGTTCGGCAGGGGGCTCGCGACCGACGACGAGGTGCGCACCCGAGAGCAGGACCACCGCGACGGTCAGCAGGCCGAGCACGCGGTGCCACACCTTCGTCGACTCACCACCACCGTCGACGGTGAAGCGGCCGAGCGCCTGCTGCTGCTCCGAGGGCAGCGACTCCTTCAGGCTCGCGCCACCCGCCCGCACCGCCCGGGGCACGACGATGAGCAGCAACAGCAGCGAGAGAACCCACGCAGCCGCTGCCGAGCCGAGCGCGAGATGAGAGGTCGTCGACGACAAGGCGGCGACGCTCCCGACCGTCGCCAGCCCGAGCACCGTTCGAAACAACGGCTGCACCAGCGAGAGCTGCAAAGGAACGAATCGATCTCTCCCCATTCGTTTCATCAGCACCGGCGTCTGCACGAAGAAGAACCAGCCGAGGCTGCCGAGCACGAGCGCGAAGGAGAGCTGATCGACCACCGTCGCGAGGTGCCTCATGACGCCTCCACCGAGACGGCGAGCTCTGACGGCAACAGATCCGGCTTGGCCACGATGCGATCGGGCCGAACGAGCACGTCGCTGCCCTGCCACGTGAGCTTCGTCGGCTTCAGCCGGTCGAGCCGGTCATGGAGTCGAACGCCCGGACGAAGCTCGGGGTTCTGCAGCCGTGGCGCGCCGTCGCTCTCGAGGTCGAGCATGCCCACGCCGCGCGCGAGCCGGTTGATGAAGGGCGGAAGCCGCAGCACCGCACGCGCCACCACGGCACGGAGCGCACGCACGAGCGGGTTCTTCACGGTGATGACGCGCGTCGCGAACGTCGTGGTGCCCACCATCTGCGCCGCGATGGGCCGCCGCTCACGCTCGTACGAGTCGAGCAGCCGCTCCTGCTGCGCCAACGACAGCGACTGCTGCTGCACGAGGGCCAGCTTCCAGACCAGGTTGTGCGCGTCCTGCACGCCGGTGTTGAGGCCCTGCCCGCCGACTGGACTGTGCACGTGCGCGGCGTCACCGAGCAGAAAGACGCGGCCCGCGCGAAAGCGGTTCGCCACACCGCCCGTGAGGTCGAAGCGCGACGTCCACCCGAGGGACTGCAGGTTCAAGTCCTTGCCCAGCCGCTTCGTCACCAGCGACGACCAGCCCGAGAGGCTCGCGGCGTCGAAGTCTGACGGCACCTGCGCGATGAGCCGCCACAGCCCCGGCTGCGGCATCGGCACCACCAGCAACACGCCGTCGGCCGAGAGCACCGTGTGGCCTTCGTCTTCGACGAGGTCCGTCTTCGTCATCACATCGGCCAGCGCGAAGGTGACGCCCAGCCCCTGCCGCTCGAGCGACAGGCCAGCGAGCGTGCGCGCCTCACTGCGGCCGCCGTCGCAGGCGAGCACCCAGCGCGCGCGGTGCGTGGTGAGCGTGGCATCAGCGGAGCGGAGCGTCGCTTCGACCGAGTCGTCCAGCTGCCGCAGGCCGGTGAGCGTGGTGCTCCACTCGACGGCGCCGCCGAGCGCGACGAGGCGCTGCTCGAGAATTCGCTCGACCTCGTACTGCGGAATCGAGAGCCAGAAAGGGAAGCGGGTGTCACCCCACGCGCGGTTCAGCAGGTCGACGCGAATCGGCGTGGCGCCCGTCGAGGGCCGAAGGTTCAACGCCCGAAACCGCTGGCCGGCCGCCAGCACGTCGTCGGCGCAGCCGATGGTCTCGAGCACCTCCATCGTCCGGGCGTGCACCACGAGCGCCTTCGACATGGTCGCGCGCGTCGCCAGCCGCTCCACCACGCGCACGCTCAAGCCGTGCCGCTTCGCCTCGCACGCCCCCGCCAGGCCCGTGGGGCCACCGCCGATGATCAACAGGTCCGTCGTCTCCATGCGTCCTCCAGTTGGTTGCCATGAGGATAAGGGCTCGAAAAGCTGGCCCATGGAGCTTGATTCGCGACTCTTTGTTCCACAAAACGGAACCCTATGGCCGACCGCTTCGACGATCTCAGACTGCGTGACTTCGGGTTCTTCGAGCGGCTCGCCTCGCTCGGGTCACTCGGCGCCACGGCGCGAGAGCTTCACCTGCCGAAGGCGACGGCCACCCGCTGGCTCCAGCAGCTCGAGGAGCGCGTGGGCGAGCCGCTGGTGAAGCGCACCACCCGGAGCGTCTCGTTGACCGAGGCTGGCGTGCGCTTCGCTGGCCACGCGCGTGAGGTGCTCCAGGTCGGGCGCGCGGCGCGCCTCGGCATGAGCTCGAGCGCTGCTGGAGGCACGCTGCGGGTCTCGGTGCCGGTGCCGATGGGCCGCGTGCTCGCAGGGCCCATCATCGCGGGGTTCAGAAAGCGGCTGCCCGACGTGCGGCTCGAGATCAAGCTGTCGGCCGACCAGGTCGACCTCGTGCGTGACGGGTTCGATCTCGTGCTGCGCGGCGGCCCGCTGCCCGACTCCGAGTTGAAGGCACGCAGGCTCTCGACCGCGAACATGTGGGTCTACGCGAGCGTCAGGTTCCGCCACGACGACCCGCAGCGCATTCCCTTCATCGCGGCTCCGGGAGACGAGGCGCTGCTGCGACGGACGAAGGCGCTCGCCGGCATTCGCCCATCGGTCATCGTCGACGACCGCACCGCCATCGTCGACTCGCTCACCTGGGGCGCGGGCTTCGGGCTCTTGCCGACGTTCCTCGGCGAAGCGCCGCGGGCCGAAGGGGCGCTCGTTCGTCTCGTGAAGGAGCCCGTCGCCGCCCTGCCCGTTCACGCCATCTACCACCCGAGCCAGAAGGACGACCCGCGCCTGCAGATTCTCATCGAGGCCTTCGCGACGCACCTGGCCCGCGTGATGTGACGTTGTATCTCCTCCACTCACGTGGAGGCTCAAAGTTCAGGCTCGCGGAAG
>JBEOKA010000360.1:0-30436 GCA_040275325.1 Myxococcaceae bacterium
GGAAACGCAGCAGGCGGAAACGCAGCAGGCGGAAACGCAGCAGGTGGAAACGCAGCAGGCGGAAGCGCCGACGCGGGGCCCGAGCTCTCGGTGGCCATCTCAGGTCCACTCATCGTGACCGCCGATGCAGGACCGCAGGCGTGGCAGCTCACGGTCGTGAACTCCGGGAGCGTCGGCGTCGTGCGCCCCGCGATTCGACTGCAGGTTCGGCCCGCGGCGAACTTCACGGGCTGCGAAGACGCCGGCATCGTCACCATCGACGGAGGCATGGAGATCATCTGTCGCGCGACCGACGCGCTCGCTGGAGGCGTGGGCACTGCCTCGTTCTCACTCGAGCTCGGAACGACCCTGCGCTTCACCGACATCGCCGCCGAGGTGCTGCCGGTCGCGGGCGAGCTCGATTCGGCGAACAACAACGCGACCCGGCCGGTGGGGGTCGCTCAGGTTGGAGTAGTGCCGGTTGCCGTCTTTCCACCAGAGCCTCGCCTCGCCGACGTCACCATCTGCGCTGGAACGCTGATCACCACGTGGGCGCAGTGCGTTCCCGGCTCGCGGCTCGGCTTTCAGTTTCTACTTCGTGCCGATGGTGGCTGGGGCGAAGCCGACGCTGGCGTGCGGGCCGAGTGGTTCAGCTCGAACGAGGGCCGCAACATCGCCTTCATCAACCCGACAGGCCCGGGCACCGCGGGCTACCTCGGCGCGAGCGTCTCACCGCTCTGCTACGAGGGCGTCATCCAGACCACCGTGCGCGTCTACGGCGGAGCCTTCCGCGCCTGCCTGCAGTGAGCCATCGGCCAGCAGGGCCTCGAGTTCGCGCTGCGCCGACACGTTCATGTCGTGCTTTCCACACCGCTGACACGCCGCGAACGAACCACCCCGGTGCAGCGTCTGGCGAACGGCGTCGTACTTCGGGCTCTTCCACACCTTCTCGAACGGCCCGTCCTTCACGTGGCCCGCGTCGATGTGCGCGCAGCAGAAGAACACGCGACCATCGACCGACACGCGCGAGTACAGGTAGCCCGCGAAGCACGGCGGCTGCTCTTCCTTCACACCACGGAGCTGGCGCTCGAATGCGTCGAGGTTGTGCCGCACGCCGAGGTGCTTCGCCTTCTTTCGCGCGGCCGGCAGGTCGTCGTTCAGCAGCCGCTCCTTCTGTGCCGTGGTGAGCGCGAACTGCTTCGTGCCCGAGGGCAGGTCGCCGACCTTGAAGCTCACGCGGGCACCGACCTCGGCCGCGAGCTCGACCATCGCGACGACCTCGTGTGCGGTGAGCCCGTTGATCACCTGCACCATGTTGATCGCCGTGACGTCACGAAGCCGACGGCAGCCTTCCACGAGCTTTCCGAACGTCTCCTTCGGCTGGTTCGGGTGGTACGCGACGTAGGTCTCGGGCGACGCCGACGCGACGTTGAGCAGCAGCTGATCGATCTTCAGCGCCGCGAGGCGATCGAAGTCACAGAGCGTTCCGTTGGTGATGACGGTGAGGCGCAGCCCACGCGACTTCACGCCGCTGATGAACCGCTCGATGTCGGGGTGCGTGAAGGGCTCTCCGCCGCCAGAGATGACGATGCGCTCGGTGCCGGTCGCGACGACCTCGTCGAGCACGCGGAAGAAGACGTCGGGCTCGATGCGTTGCCGCTTCCACGCGATGGACTTCGGCGTGTCGAGCGTGCCGCCGTAGTTCCAGCAGGTGACGCAGTCGAGGTTGCAGACGTTGGTGACGTCGATGTGCACTGTCTCGGGGCCCGTGCGGGGCTTTCGCTCGAGGTAGCCCTTGAAGCGCTCGACGTGCAGGTCGCTCATCGCACCACCTCGAGCAGCACGCGCGCTGCGGCCTCGGCGCCGTTCGTCGAGACGACCTTGCGGCCCGCGTCCATGATGGCGCTCCTTCGCGCGAGCACGTCACGCAGCGCAGCCTGGAGCGACGCCGAGTCGAGGCTCGTCACTGCGCGCCCTGCGCCCTGGCTCTCGAGGAACCGGGCGCGACGCTCCTGATCATCGAGCACGCGCTCGAAGGGAACGAAGACCGACGGCACGCCCGCGAACAGCAGCTCGTGCACCGAGTTGTAGCCAGTCGCGGTGATGGCCGCGTCGAAGGCCGGCAGGAACTCGAGCATCGGGTACACGCCGCGCAGCACGGTGGCTCCAGCGAGCATGGGAACGTCACGCAGCAGCGGCCCTGCACCGATGACGAGCTTCGCGTTGGGAATCGCCTGCACCGCCGCGTTCGCTGCGACCAGCGCCTGCTGCGACTCGGGGTCACCACCACCACCGAACGACGCGTAGACGAGCGTGTCGGTGAGCGAGAGCCCGAGGTGGCGACGGGCGTCGTCACGGGAGCGCAGCTCCGAACGCTCTCGCACCAGCACCGGGCCGACGGCGCGCAATTTGGCGGGCTCCGGCACAGGACCGACCGCGTCGACGGTCGCGTGCGGCACGATGACGGCGTCGTAGAGCGGCAGGGTCGCCTGCAACAACGGCAGGCCCACCGCGTCGCGCCGCTGCTCGCGAAACACGAACACGTTCTTCTGCCGCCAGCGCAGCGCGGGGATCAGCTCCTCGAAGCTGCCCATCGGGTACGTGTCGACGACGAGCACGTCGGGGTCGAAGGTCGCGATGGTGTTCCACGTCACGGTCTGCGCGAGCTTGAGGTACCGCGTCTTCTGCAGGCCGACCTCTTCACGAATCGTCTTCGACGGCAGCTTCACTGCGGCGAAGCGTTCGCGATGCAACACGCCGTCGGCCTCGGAGGACGTGAGGAACAGCACCTCGACGTCGGGCTGCAGTCGCCGCAGCGCACGCGCGATGCCCAACAGCCGCGTCACGTGGCCAAGGCCCAGACCGTTCACCGCGTAGAAGAGCGCGCGCATCAGAAGTGGTCCGAGGTCGCGAGCGACGACGCCTTCAGGTCGAGAAGGCCCAGCCCGTTCACAGCGTCGAGGAGCGCGCGCATCAGGAGTGGTCCGGGTTGGTCGAGCAGCGACGACGCCTTCAGGTCGAGAAGGTCCAGCCCGTTCACTGCGTCGAAGAGCGCTCGCATCAGGAGTGGTCCGAGTACTCCGTCGTGCGGCGCGAAGTCGCGGCCCTGGCGGTGGCTTCTGCCGCTGCGCTGGCGAGCGACGACTCCTTCAGGTTGTCGAGGTTGATGATCCGCCCCGCTGCGACGGCACCGAGCGCGCCGAGCACCGCGCCTCCAGCGAACGTCGCGAGGGAGGGAATTCCCGCGTCGCTGTTCATTACGTTCCACGCTGGCACCTCGACCGAGTTCTGCGGCGGCGCGTGCGCTTCCAGGTACGGATCGAAGGTATCGAGCTCGCTCCAGTGCCGGCGCTGATCACCGTCGATCATCAGCACGGGCGGTGGTGTTCCAGTCGCCACGCGGCGCGCACACGTTGGACACGCGGCGACCGTCGTCACGCCGCTACTCGACCGCAGCTGCACCGACTCACCGAACTTTGGGCTCGGCAGCGCACGCGCACAGAAGAAGCAGCCTGCCCGCGGGCCCTTCACGGAAGCAGCGCGGGCTCCGTGCAGCGCGACCAGCCGCTCCTGCGCTTCTTTGATGGCAGCGGCCGCGCGATCGATGGCGTCATGAATCTCTCCGGGCCGACGCAGGTCTCCGCGCCCTGCCGCCTCCACGCCCTTTCGCGCCGTCGCGAGGTTCGTCGCGGCACGATCGGCGTCGCGCCGCACCTCGGGGTCTTCGCCGAGTGAGAGCCCGTGCTCGACCTGCGCGAGCGCGCGCGCCTGCTCGTGAATTCTCCGAGACATCGGCCCGAGCTGATCCGACGTCAGCTTCGGCTGGCCCTTCGAGCTTTCGCCACCAGTCGGCTGCGGCGCCGGGTTCTCGTTGATGAAGAAGAGGCCCTTGATGACCTTCCACAACACGCCGCCGACCGAGAACAGGCCGATGGCTGCGATGACGAGTCCGATGAGCACCACCGGCCCATCGCAGCCACCACCAGAGTCCGACGAACTCCCGGCTCCGAGCTCGTTCAGCTTCTCGTCGATCTCTCCGCGCTTGTACCCGGGGTCGAGCTCACGCGACTTCAAGAAGGCCGCTCGCGACTCTTCGTTGCGCTTGAGCTTCTTGAGCGCGAGCCCGCGGTTGTACTGCCAGCGCGCCTTCGACGGGTCGAGCGCCGCCGCCTCGTCGAACTTCTGCAGCGCGCCGGCGTAGTTCTTCGCGTCGTAGAGCGCCTTGCCCTCTTCGTAGACCTGATCAGCCGACGGCTGCGCGAGCACCACCGCGCCCGCCACCAACACCACCAGCATGACTGCCCTGTTCCAGGTCACGAGCCCCTCCGATCGCTCCGCGCGCGGAACGCCACTGAATCACTGGAACAGCGGGAAGTCGCCGGTTCTGCGAGGCCCCTGGGCCATCAGTTGCGCTGATCACAGCTGTGCAGGTGAGTGACAATGTCGGGCAAAACCTTGTGCTTTCATTCAACCCACTGCTCACGAGATGTTGCCGCGCATCATGGACATTCCCTACGTCAGAGGTCGCGTCGCCCAGCAGGCCCACGTTGGACTTCCCGAGGGCACGGTGGAAGAGGAGTTCGCCCGCAACGGCTTCTTCGGCCGCTACGCGCACCTCTACCGCAGCCACGCGCCGGTCGGCTGGACGCGCATCGAAGGGCCGCTCAAGCCGCGCGCCTACGACCTGCGAAAGATGGAGGCCATCACGACCGACTGGCTCGACGGCCGCCAGGGCGTGCTCGAGAACAGCGACGTTCGCCTCTGCCTGACGACGCTCTCGAAGCCGATGGCGTACCTGTTTCGCAACGCTGACGCCGACGAAGTCATCTTCGTGCACGAGGGCGCGGGCCGCATCGAGACCGACTTCGGCCACATGCCCTACGAGAGCGGCGACTACCTGCAGGTGCCGCGCGGCACGGCGTACCGCATGTCGCCGACCAGCACGTCGAAGTTCCTCGTGGTCGAGGCCTTCAGCGAGGTCGAGTTCCCCGACCGCGGCATGCTCGGCCAGCACGCGCTGTTCGACCCCGCCGTCATTCAGGTGCCCTCGCCCGACGAGAAGAGCTCGCTCGTGGCGGACGCGCGCGGCGAGTTCGAGCTGCGCATCATGCGGCTGGGCGAAGTGACGAAGGTCTTCTACCCGTTCAACCCGCACGACGTGGTCGGCTGGAAGGGCACGCTCACGGTGCAGAAGCTGAACGTGCGCGACATTCGCCCCGTCTCGTCTGACCGGTACCACCTGCCGCCGTCGGCGCACTCGACGTTCATCATGCGCAACGCGGTCATCTGCACGTTCCTGCCGCGCCCGCTCGAGAATGGCGACCCGGCCGCGCTGAAGGTGCCGTTCTACCACTCGAACATCGACTTCGACGAAGTGCTCTTCTACCACTCGGGAGAGTTCTTCAGCCGCGCTGGCATCTCGCCCGGCATGCTCACCTTCCACCCGCAGGGCATTCACCACGGCCCGCAGGAGAAGGCGTTCGATCGCGCCGCGAAGGCCACACGCACCGAAGAGGTGGCCATCATGCTCGACACGAAGAACCCGCTGAAGCCCTGCGCTGCCGTCGAGCGCACCGAACTGACGGACTACTGGAGGAGCTGGCAGAAATGACGACCACCCGAACGATTCGCCCCGCGCAGTTTCAGGTCTCGAAGTCCAACCCGTGCGGGCTCGACGGCATCGAGTTCGTCGAGTTCGTCTCGAGCCAGCCCGAGAAGCTCGACGCGCTCTTCAAGGGCTTCGGCCTGTCGAAGACGATGCGCCACGCGACCAAGCCCATCGACCTGTACCAGCAGGGCGACATCAACTTCCTCGTCAACCGCGAGCCCCAGTCGTTCGCCGCGCAGTTCAGCAAGCTGCACGGCCCGAGCATCTGCTCGATGGGCTGGCGCGTGAAAGACGCGAAAAAGGCGCTCACCGAAGCGACGGCCCGCGGCGGCAAGGTTCGCCCCGAGGGTGACTTCCTGCGCGACGGCAAGCCCGTGCCCGCCATCTTCGGCATCGGCGACTCGCTCATCTACTTCGTCGACCGCTACGAGACGTCGACGTTCGAGTCGATGGGCTTTGTGCCGCTGCCCACGCCCGAGGTCGTCGCGACGAAGGGCTTCACCGTCATCGACCACCTCACGAACAACGTCGAGAAGGGCACGATGCAGACGTGGGCCAGCTTCTACAAGTCGGTGTTCGGCTTCGAAGAGGTTCGCTACTTCGACATTCGTGGCGCGAAGACGGGCCTGACCTCGTACGCGTTGCGCTCGCCCTGCGGGAAGTTCTGCATTCCCATCAACGAGGCCGACGAGAAGAAGTCGCAGATCAACGAGTACCTCGAGGAGTACAAGGGCCCGGGCATTCAGCACCTCGCCTTCCTCACCGACGACATCCTCGCGTCGCTCAAGAAGCTCGAGGGCACGCCGGTCGAGATGCTCGACATGGATGACGACTACTACCGCGACGTGTTCCAGAAGTTCCCGAACGTCACGGAGGACAAGGCCGACATTCAGAAGCGCAACGTGCTCGTCGATGGTGACGAGAAGGGCTACCTGCTGCAGATCTTCACGAAGAACCTCATCGGGCCCATCTTCATCGAGATCATTCAGCGCAAGGACCACTACAGCTTCGGCGAAGGCAACTTCGGCGCGCTGTTCCGCAGCATCGAGCGCGACCAGGCCAAGCGCGGCGTGTTCGATCGCGACTGAGCAGGGCTGAAGAGGTGCTGAACCGGCGGGCTGCTCCTTCATCGGAGCGGCCCGTCGTCGTTTCCGGTGCTCCAGTGGTGCAGAGGCGCGCCCACACCGTCACTTCGAGCGAGGGAAAACACCGCTTTGGCGCCGGGTGTAAAGCGCAGGGCGCACCCGCGCGTGGGCACGTCGGTCGCACTGGTGGAGCGCATGCGACTGATCAGCGCTTCCGTGTTGGTGCTGTGCGGCTGTGGCGTCTCGACCGTCGAGGTGCGCGACGAGGTGGTGGGCCAGGCGTCGCCGTCTCCGCTCGACATCGAGTCACCACGCCCGACGGAGCCGACACGCGACGCGGGCAATCCCTCCGATGACCTGCCGACGTTCGACGCGGGCGTTCCCGAGGAGCGACGCGACGCCGGCACGCCGAACGAGTGCACGCCCAACACACGCCGCACGTGCTCGACGACCTGTGGCAGCACCTCGACGCAGCGGTGCGAGCAGGGCCGCTGGAGCCGCTGCGAGACTCCCCGTGAGGTCTGCGACGACGGCGTCGACAACGACTGCGACGGGAGAGCCGATGGGCGCGACTCCGACTGCCCGCCGCCGCGCATTCGCTGCGAAGACACCGAGGGCAACAGCTGCAACGGCGACCTCGGCTCTGGCGACCACTGCGCGCCGTCGGACAACACCGGCGGCTGCAGCGCGGCGCGCTTTCACGCGTGGTGCAACCGGCGAAACCCGAGCATGCCCAACGTCTGGGACGCGTGGATTCAGCAGTGGGTCGACTCGCGCTGCGACGGCACGCTGGCCGAGACGGGCACGCAGTACTCGACCTGGTATTGCGTCTCGTCGAACAACGAGCGCTTCGAGTGCACGACGCCACTGGTGCTGAGCTTCGATGGCGCTCCCGTTCGGTTCGAGCGCACGATTGGTGAGTTCGCGTTCACTCCGGGAGTGCCCATGCGTACCGACTGGCCCTCGGCCGTCACGCCGTGGCTCGTGCGCGATGTGAATGGGAATGGCCGTGTCGACGATGGCGCCGAGCTGTTCGGCAGCGACACGCGGCTGCACGACGGCCGCACCGCCACGCATGGCTTCGAGGCGCTCGCCGAGCTCGATGACAACCGTGATGGTGTCGTCGACGCGCGCGATGCTTCGTTCTCGAAGTTGATGCTGTGGCGCGATGTCGATGGAGATCGCCGCTCCACACCTTCGGAGCTGGAGCCGCTGAAGGCGCGCGTGCGTTCGCTCTCGACGACGTGGAGGCTGGAAGCCCGCTGCGATGAACGTGGAAACTGCGAGCGCGAGCGGAGCAGCTTCGTCTCCGTGAACGGTCAGCGCGGGGCCGTCGTCGATGTCTACCTGCGCATCGACCGAGCGCCGCAGCGCCTCACAGCACGGTGAGTTTGCGCACCACCCAGAACGTCTTCCCATCGCTGGTCGCAAACGCCGGGGCGAACTCTCCGTCGAGGCTCGCGCCGACCACGCCGCGGGCCTGACCACCGACGGGCAACAGCATCAGCTCGATGCCTCTGGGCCCGTTCTCTTCGACGGCCCAGCCGACGAGCGCCCGCTCTGAGAACGAAGCCGCTTCGAGGTCACGCATTCGGCCCGTCGTGCTGCCGAAGACCGCGTGAGGAGGCGCACGCGGCGTGGTTCGAACGACCTGCGAGGAGTCGGTCGAGAGCACCAAGAGTGCGTTCGAGGAGGTGGTGACGACGGCTTCGAGCGCCTCGGTCGAGAGTGCGCAGGCGCAGGAACGCCGTTCTTCACCAACACGCGGGAGAGCTGGTTGCGCTGGTCACGCGCTCGAGCAGCGTGACGAGACACTTCCCTGGCGCAGCCGACATCACGCGGCCGATCGCCAGCACGAGTGGCTTCTCATCGAACAACTGCACCTTCGGCGACAGACGCATCGAGACCTGCTTGCTGGTCGACCACACGAGCACGAAGCGCTGACTGTCGAACGCGCGTCGGTGGAGTCGGGCCGTTGCTCGACCGGAATCTTGAAGACGGGGCCGGGCCGCCCCGAGCTGAGCATCGGGCTGCTCTGACTCTGCGGAGCCACATCGGGTTCCGGACGCCCGATGGAGCCGGGGGCCCTTGACCCCGCAGCCCGCGATCGGCGACAACTGGTCAGACCTCTTACCTCACATGCCCACCATCGCCGCCCTCTCCCCTGACCGCCGACCCGCCGCGCACGCCGAGGGCGAGCTCGTCAGCCTCATCCTCTCGAGGCGATTCCCTCCCGACTCCACGCTGCCGCCGGAGCGCGACCTCGCCACCCGGCTCGGCGTCACCCGCCCGACCTTGCGTGAAGCGCTCCAGCGGCTCGACCGCGACGGCTGGGTCGAGATTCGCCACGGCAAGCCGACACGCGTTCGAGACATCTGGCGTGAAGGCGGGCTCAACGTGCTCTCGGCCGTCGTGCGGCACGGCGCCGAGCTGCCGCCGCGCTTCGTGACGAACCTGCTCGAGGTGCGGCTCGCGATGGCGCCCGCGTATGCGCGTCAGGCCGCCGACGAGAACCCTGATCAGGTGCTTCAGCTGCTGGCGGCCCGCCCACTCGACACGGCCGACGCGTACGCCAACTTCGACTGGCAGCTGCACGTCACGCTGGCCACGGCGTCGAACAACCCCGTCTTCACGCTCATCTTGAACGGCTTCGGAGCCCTCTATCAGGTGCTCGCGGTGCCCTACTTCGAGGCGTCAGCTGCCCGGCGTGCCTCAGCGAACTTCTATGCGTCGCTCGAGCGCGCGGTTCGCGCCGGCAACGCGAACAAGGCCGAGCAGGTCACCCGCGCTGCGATGGAGCACAGCCTCGAGCGCTGGCTCGCGGTCGAGCGCGCGATGAAGAAGGAGGCGCGATGAGACGCTGGAATGGTTGGGGAGACGACAGCCACAGCTACGCCGTACCGCAGCGGGCACAGACGGCGTTGGCCGAGTGGGTTGGAGCTCCCGCGCCCCCCACCGACGCCTCCCTCGAGCAGGCCTTGAAGGCCGTGCCTCCCTCGAGGCTGCCGAGCGCGTCGTTTCTCTCGTTCACGCCCGAAGACCGGCTCCGTCACGCACGTGGCCAGAGCCTCGGAGACTGGGTCGCGCTTCGGTCGGGAGTCGTCGGCCCCTTCCCCGACGCGGTCGCCTGGCCCGAGAGCAGTGACGACGTGCGCGCCCTGCTCGACTGGGCGAAGCGCACCAACACGCGGCTGATTCCCTGGGGCGGCGGCACCAGCGTCGCGGGCCACGTGAACCCCGAGCGCGACCTCGGCCCCTCGGTCACCGTCGACATGAGTCGCCTGTCGAAGCTGCTCAAGCTCGATGAGACGAGCCGGCTCGCCACGTTCGGCGCCGGAGTCTCGGGCCCCGACCTCGAGGCCCAGCTGCGCGCGCACGGCCTCATCCTCGGGCACTTCCCGCAGTCGTTCGAGTACTCGACGCTCGGCGGGTGGATTGCGACGCGCTCCTCGGGGCAGCAGTCGGCGCTGTACGGCCGCATCGAGAAGCTGTTCGCGGGCGGGCGCGTCGAGACGCCCGAGGGCACGCTGCAGCTCCCGTGTTTTCCTGCGTCGGCTGCGGGCCCAGACCTGCGCGAAATGGTGCTCGGCTCGGAAGGCCGCCTCGGCGTCATCACCGAAGCCACCGTTCGCGTCTCGCTCGCCCCGGCGCGTGAAGAGTTCGTCGGCGTCTTCTTCCCCGGTTGGGAAGAAGGCCTCGCGGCGTCGCGTGCCATCGCGCAGGCCCGGCTGCCGCTCTCGATGCTGCGGCTCTCGGCGCCGGAAGAAGCGCGCACGATGCTGACGTTGGCCGGCCATGAGCGACTGCTCCGCGCGCTGGAGGCGTGGATTCGCTTTCGTGGCGCAGGCGAAGGCAAGGCGCTGTTGCTCATCGGCTCGACCGGCACCGACGCCACCGTCTCGTTCGGGCTCGACCAGGCCCTCACGCTCGCGAAGAAGCACTCGGGCATCTCGGCCGGCCGCACCTTCGGCGCGCAGTGGACGAAGAACCGCTTCCGCGCGCCCTACCTGCGCAACACGCTGTGGGACCTGGGCTACGCCGTCGACACCGTCGAGACCGCCGCGCCGTGGGCCGCCGTGCCGAAGGTGCTCAACAGCGTCGAGAGCGCGCTCCGTCAGGGCCTGTCACGGTGGAACGAGAAGACGCACGTCTACACGCACCTCTCGCACCTCTACGCCGACGGCTCGAGCATCTACACGACGTATCTCTTCCGCCTCGCGCCCACGCCCGAAGAAACGCTCGAGCGGTGGAAGCACCTCAAGGCGAAGGCGAGCGAGGCCATCGTCGCGGCGAAGGGCACCATCAGTCATCAGCACGGCGTCGGCGTCGACCACGCTCCGTACCTGCCCGCCGAGAAGGGACCGCTCGGTATGACTGCGCTGCGCAGCGTCTTGAAGCACTTCGACCCGAGCGGCGTGATGAACCCCGGAAAGCTGGTGCGCGACGGAGTGTCGACATGAGGCGTGAAGCGACGGGCCTCGCCGGGCAGCGCGACGGCGTCGAGAAGGAAGCGGTGGCCACCGAACACGCTGCGCACCGGCTCGAGGCACCTCGACCTGGGCGAAACGGCGCGCTCGACTTCTCCGACGTGAGGGAACGCGGAGCGTCCTGTCTCCGCGGTGACTCGAGTGCGCCCCGAGGAGTGACGCCATGACGGCGCGCGAACAAACCTGGCGGCGGGTGAGTGAGCACGGCCCGTGGGACGTCATCGTCATCGGCGGCGGCATCACCGGCGTCGGCATTCTCCACGAGGCGACGCGGCAGGGGCTCAACGCGCTGCTCGTCGAGCAGAACGACTTCGCGTCGGGCACCTCGAGCCGCTCCTCGAAGCTGGTGCACGGCGGGCTGCGCTACCTCGCGCAGGGAGACCTTCGCCTCACCTGGCAATCGGTACGCGAGCGAGAGCGGCTGCTCGACGAACTGCCCGGCCTCGTCGAGCCCATCGGCTTCCTCATGGCGGCGTACGAGGGCGACAAGCTGGGCAAGCGCCTCATGCGCACGGGCCTGCGCCTGTACGACCTGTTCGGCAGCGGCGTGAAGCACAAGCCGTTGAGCGCGGCCGACCTGCAGATGCTGGCGCCACGGCTGCGGCTCGAGCGGCTCACCGGAGGCTTCTGGTACCGCGACGCGCAGACCGACGACGCGCGGCTCGTGCTGCGCGTGCTCTTCGACGCGCTCGCCTCGGGAGCCGCCGCGCTCAACTCGACGAAGGTCGAAGAGCTCATCACCACCGAAGGCCGCGTCTCAGGCGTGGTGCTGCGCGATCGTGAGACGGGCCGCGTGGTGCAGGCGAGCGCGAAGGCGGTGGTGAACGCGACGGGCGCGTGGGCCGATTCACTGCGCTCCGCCGTCGACGCGAAGGCCGCCATTCGCCCGTTGCGTGGCAGTCACCTGCTCTTCCCCTCCTGGCGTTTCCCCGTCGCGCAGGCCGTCACCTTTCGGCACCCGAAAGACCATCGGCCGCTCTTCGCGTACCCGTGGGAAGGGCTGACCCTGCTCGGCACCACCGACCACGACCACACCGAGTCGTTGGACCGGCCGCCGCGCATCACCACCGAAGAGGCGACCTCGATGGTCGAGGCCGCGCGCGCCGCGTTCCCCGGGCTCTCGCTGCACGTCGCCGACGCCGTCTCCACCTACTCGGGTGTTCGGCCCGTCATCGGCACCGGCAAGGCCGACCCGTCGAAGGAGTCACGCGAGCACGTCATCTGGAACGAGCGCGGGCTGGTGACGGTGACGGGTGGGAAGCTGACGACGTTTCGGGAGATCGCGCGCGAGGCGGTGCACTCACTCGGGCTCGGCGCAGAGCGGCGCGTGGCGAAGCGGGGGCGGTTCGCGAAGCCTCCGACGAGCGTGTACTGGGGCGAGCTCGATGCGCTCGAGCGGCGGCGGCTCGCCGGCCGGTATGGCCCGTGGACTCCGGCGCTCGTCGAGAGCGCGCGAGACGGAGAGCTGACGCGCATTCCCGAGACGTTCTCGTTGTGGGCCGAGCTTCGCCACGCCGCGCGCGTCGAGCGCGTGGTGCACCTCGAAGACCTGCTGCTGCGACGGGTGCGCATCGGGTTGCTGGCTCCGAACGGCGCGGTCGAGCACCTCGAGCGGGTGCGCAGCATCTGTCAGCACGAGCTGGGCTGGGACGATGGGCGCTGGGAGCAGGAGGCCGCGTCGTACCTCGAGACGTGGAAGCGTCAGCACCAGCCACCCGCAGACGAGACGTCGGTGCCAGCGCCGCGCGCGAGTGCGCCACGCTCGGTGGCGTGAGCATCGACTTGCCTCGTGCGGGGCTCGTTCTTAAGCCTCTCTCGATGGCTCCAGCAGACGCTCAGGTCTTCGACCGCTCCCTCCCCGGGCGTCGTGCTCCGATCTGGCCGATCTGATCCACCGTGGGCATCGTGCTCACGGTGGTTCCTTCGCCCGACCTGGAGCCTCCATGCCGCCCGACATCCCCGCGTTCAGCGTCACCCTGCTGCTCTGTCTGTCTGCCTGTTCACCCGAACCCAGAGTCATCGCCGCCCGCCGAGACCTGCCCGCGGGCACCCACCTCACCCTCGGAGACATCGTCGCCGTGAAGCGCCCGGCGACGCACGAGGCGTCAGAGGTCATTCCCGTCAGGGCGTCTGCTCCCGTCATCGGCGCGTATCTGAAGGAGCCCGTCGCGTCGGGAGACCCGTTGCCTCCTGATTGCTGCGAGCTGCTGCGCGCGAGAGATGGCGGCTCGGCCACCCGTCAGCGGCGCCTCGTCACTTCACGTCGAGCTTCCAGATGGGCGTGTCGGCGTCGACCGCCCGGTCCCCGCTGAACTTCGTCTCGAGCAGCACGCTCTTCACCGGCGCGTCGAGCTTCTGCACGCCCGCGATGTCGGCGCGGCTCTCGGTGACGAACCACCCGACGTAGTCGTACTGCTCGGCCAGCTTCGTCAGCTCGGTCGCCTTGTACTCGGGCGTCTTGTCCTTCATGCGCGGCTTGCTGACGACGAAGTGATCATCTGTGTCGAGGCCGAACGCTTCGAGCTGCGCGATGGTGAAGGGCTCTTCGCTCTGGGTGCGCGCGGTCACGAAGTACACGTCAGCGCCCGCGGCGGCGGCCTTCTTCGCGAGGTCGATGGTCTGCCGAATCTTCAGGTCGTGCTGGTAGTTCTCGCCTTTGAAGAACATGCGAAACCACGTCGCGCTGAACTTCTTCGCGTGCTCGGGCTTCATGCGCACGAGCGCCGCGGTCTCCTTCGCGTCGTTGCCCATCTGCTTCGCAGTCTTGCCCTTGAAGTAGGTGGTGCCGTTGGCGGCGTCGAAGGCCTTGCCGATGGCGAGCGCGCGGCCCCGCGTGTCGACGAGCGTGTTGTCGACGTCGAAGCTGACCGCGACGCGCTCTCCGTTCTGCGTGCGTTTGCGAATCTCGGTGAGCTGCGAGGTGAGAAAGCGCTTCCCGTTCACGGTGGGCATGGCGCGACAGCCTGCCACGACTTTCTCAACGGAAACACGGCGGCTCGGTCACAATGAGGGCGTGACGACTCCTTCTCAGACTGCGCGGCAGGCCCTCGACGCCATCACCACTGCGCTGCAGCTGCGCACCGCGTTTCCGGCCGAGGTGCTCGCCGAGACCGACGGGTGGCTGAAGAACCCGTGCATCGATGACCCGGCGCTGCTCGACCGCACGTCGATTCCCTTCGTCACCATCGACAACGCGCACTCGAAGGACCTCGACCAGGCGGTGCACGTCTCGCGAGAAGGAGATGGCTTTCTCGTCGCCTACGCCATCGCCGACGCGTCCTTCTACGTTCGCCCCGGGAGCGCGCTGTTCGGCGAGGCGATGGCGCGCGGCGCGAGCTACTACTTCCCCGGCTTCTCGGTGCCGATGCTGCCGCGGCCGCTGAGCGAACACCTGGTCTCGCTCAACCCCGACGGACCGAGGCGGGCGCTGCTGTTCCTCCACTCGCTCGACGCGAACGGAGAATTGAAGGGCACGAAGCTCGAGCGCGCGCGCGTGCACTCGCGGGGGAAGTTGTCGTTCTCGCAGGTGCAGCAGCTCATCGACTCGAGAGAG
Source organism: Myxococcaceae bacterium (assembly GCA_040275325.1). Taxonomy (GTDB): domain Bacteria; phylum Myxococcota; class Myxococcia; order Myxococcales; family Myxococcaceae; genus Xiheimicrobium. The sequence goes on from JBEOKA010000360.1 coordinate 14,713, forward strand.
ACGTCACCGCTGAAGGGGCGCGAGTTCGAAGAGAGCCTGAAGCTGCTGAAGGTCATCGGTGAGAAGCGCATGCACCTGGCGGCCGAGCGCGGACTGGTGCGGTACCGCCGTGAAGAGGTGACGGTCGAGCTCGATGGTGAAGGCCTCTCGTTCGCGGTGATGGAGGTCGTGCGCGACGACGTCGAGCTGTGGAACGAGCAGGTGAGCCTGATGTGCAACGCCGAAGGTGGGCGGCTCTTGCGCGAGTCGAACAACCCGGCGGTGCAGCCCATCTATCGCGTGCAGGGCGGGCCCGACCCCGAGCGCCTCGCGGGGCTCTCGCGGCTGACCGAGCGCGTGTGTGCACTGCATGGCCTGCCCGAGACGCCGTGGCGATGGAACCAGGCGACGCCGCTCTCGGACTATCTGCGAGCGCTGCCGAAGCCCGCCACCGGCACGAAGGAAGACCGCCTCGCGCGCGCGCTCACGAGACAGGCGGTGATGGTGAACCTGCGCTCCGAATACTCGATGGAGCCAGGCCCCCACGTCGGCGTCGGCGCCGAGCCGTACGCGCGCTTCTCGGCGCCGATGCGAGAGATGGTCGGCGTGTTCCTGCACAAAGAAGCGGTGGAGCTGCTCACCGGCGTGCACCCGCCCGCGGCAGAAGACGAGATTCTTCGCGGGCAGGTGGTGCACGTGGCGAATCGCTCGCGTGAGACGCAGCGCAAGGTGCAGAACCTCGCGAACGAAGTCGTGATGGACCGCGTGTTCGAGCCCGAGCTCGCGAAACCGAAGGCGCAGCGCACGACGTACACCGGAACGGTGATGGGCCTCGCCGGCTCGAAGGTGCACGTGAAGCTCGACGTGCCGCCGATGGACTTGAAGCTGCTGCTGTTCGACCTCGCTCCTTTCTTCGATGGCGCGTGGCTCGAGGTGGCGGACGAGGGCGCGATGCTCCGCGCGAAGGGGAAGACCGAGGCGCTGCTGCTCCTTGGTCAGGCGCTGAAGCTGCGGGTGCACAAGCGCGACGTGCAGCACCGGCGGTGGGTGTTCGAGCCGCTCCTGCGAGGGTGACAGCGGTCTCGACGGCGTTCTCATCGTCGCGCGCGCTCGACAGCGTCAACGCGAGCCGGCGTCGCTGCTCCATCGCTTGACCGTGGCCTTCAGCGCCTTCTCCTGCGCGCTCGACAACGGCCCCGTCGTGCCGAGCACCTCGTTCCACGCGTCGCGGGCGTCTTCATCTTCGGGGTCGAGCTCGAGCGCGTAGAACAGCTCGGTGCGCGCCTCATCGAAGCGCTCGAGCCGCTCCAGCACGATGCCCAGCATGGTGTGCCCCATCGGCACCAACGGGTCCTGCGTCAGCGCCTGCTGCAGCTCGACCACCGCTTCATTCTCCCGCCCACGCACACCGAGCCAGTGACCGAAGCCCGCGCGACGAGACGGCTCGGGCGAAGGCCCCAGCCACGAGCGGTACACCACGATGGCGTCGTCGAGCCGGTTCTGGTCTTCGAGCAGCTCGATGAGCAGCGCCGCCGTGCGTTGATCAGGCGACTTCGCGAAGTTCTCGCGCAGCAGCTTCTCGCGGTCGCCCTCTCTCGCCTGCGCCGCGCGCTGAAAACGTTCGAGCACCTTCTTCGCCTCGTCGGCCTGGCCGTCACGCTCGAGCGACTCCATCAAATCGCGCGCGAGTGACTCGTTCGCCGGGTCGGCCGCGAACTTCTTCTCGAGGCCCTGCCGCTTGATGCGCTCGGTGCGGTGGGCCGACGACTCGCCTCCGCGTCGCGTCAGGAGCCACGGCGTGCCCACGACGGCCAACGCGAGCACCACCTCGAACGCCACGATGCGCTTCACCACGGTGCGTCGCTGCGCTTGCTGCTCCGCGCGGTCGTCAGGGTCATCAGGAGGCTGGCGCGCCGGCGCGACGACCACGAACGACCTCGTCATCAGGTCTGCGAGCCCTCGCCCATCAGCGCGCGTCAACCCGACCAGCCCACCAGCGAGCGCTCCGACGAAGGCCATCGCGCACGCGAACGTCATCACCAGCCCGAGCCCCGTCGGCACCACGAAGGCCATCACGCCGAACACCTGTGCGAGGAAGCCGAAGAGCAGCGTCAACAGGTACGCCGCGGGAAACAGCCCTCGGCCCAGCAGCTCACGGAAGGTGACGTTGGCGAGGTCGACGGGAAACCCGTCTTCGCGCGCGAGCTCGAGCCCCATCACCTTCATGCCGGCCGTCTTCTGAAGAAACGCGAGCGGTACCACCGACCAGCCGAGCATCACCGCGAGCACGCCCCACATCGGCAACACCACGCCGAGCACCTTCATCGGCACGACGAAGGCGAAGACCGAGAGCAGGGCGAGCGCAGCTCCGTCAATCAGTCCAGCGAGCACCCGTCGGCTCAGGGGAGCGAGCGTCATGCCGCGCACCTGAGCGCGAGCCACCGCAGTGACGCAAGCTCGACGCGGCGTCAGTGCGCGTTCGCGCCCACCGAACGGGCCCACGCCGTCGCGCGCTCCAGCTCTCCCGCCAGCAGCGGACCAGCGGACTCCTTCACGAGGAAGTGCTCCGGTTTCGCGACGACGTTGAAGCCCTTGTTCCGCAGCGCCGCGGCCTCGGCCTTCGCCGCTGAGCCGACGACGAACCAGCCGAGCTTCACGCCGGTGTCGAACGCCGCGGCATCGACGTGGGCGGTGCTGAACTCGAGGCGCTGCAGCCACTCACGAAGCCCCACGCCGGTGCCCTCGAACTTCCAGCCCTTCTCCTTCGCCTGCTTCTCGGCATCGGCCCGCGTTCCAGGCCGCGTCATTCCGAACGCATGAATCGGGCCGCCGGCGACGACCAGACTTGCGTCACCCACGGAAGAATTTGCATGCGACACCTCGAGCACCTGCACCTCGTAGAAGGGCTCGAGCCCAGCCGCGATGGCCTCGGCGACCTTCCGCGTATTTCCGAACGACGATTCGTAGACGACGAGGGCCTTCTTGCGTGTCTCGATCATGGCGAGCCTCCACGAACACCTGAAGCAACGCGCGTGCTCGAACTGTGTCGCCAGCGTCACGCGAGCGCGCCAACCGCCATGGCCGTCGAAGTGGTGACGCAGAGCAGAGCCGCGGCCTTCCGTCGTCGTTGACCCCCCACGTCACGACCCGTACAAGCCGCGCGCCTCTCCAAAGGAGCTCTGCATGCGTCTGTCCCTGCTGCTCGCCTGTGCAGCCGTTCTCACCCTCGGCTGCGAGAAGAAGACGTCGACCGACCCGAAGCCTGCAGAGGTCAAGCAGCCGGTCGCCGACACGAAGCCCGCCGAGCCCGCGAAGCCGCCCGAGGCGAAGCCGACCGAAGACGTGCTGCTGCTCGGAGAGGTCGGCTCGCTCACTGGCAGTGAAGCGGCCTTCGGCATCTCGACCCGCGACGGCATCGCGATGGCCATCGACGAAGCGAACGAGGCCGGCGGCGTGAAGGGCAAGAAGCTGGCCGTGCGCGTGTACGACGACCAGTCGAAGCCCGAAGAGGCCGCCAGTGCCGTCACGCGCCTCATCACGCAGGACAAGGTGCTGGTGATTCTCGGAGAGGTCGCCTCGTCGAACTCGCTCGCCATGGCGCCCAAGGCCCAGGAGGCGAAGACGCCGATGATCAGCCCCTCGTCGACCAACCCCAAGGTGACCGAGATCGGCGACTACATCTTCCGCGTCTGCTTCATCGACCCGTTCCAGGGCTACGTGATGGCGAAGTACTCGCGCGAAGAGCTGAAGTTCAAAGACGTCGCGATTCTCACCGACAAGCGCAGCGCGTACTCCGAGGGGCTCACCGAGGTCTTCCAGAAGAAGTTCGCCGAGCTGGGCGGGAAGATCGTCGGCGTCGAGTCGTACTCGAAGGGCGACACCGACTTCCGCGCGCAGCTCACCAACATCAAGAAGCTCAAAGCGCAGGGCCTGTACGTGCCGGGCTACTACCAGGACGTGGCCGTCATCGCCGAGCAGGCGAAGGAGCTGGGCCTCAAGGTGACGATGATGGGCGGCGACGGGTGGGACTCGGCCAAGCTGTTCGAGCTCGGCGGCACCTCGGTGGTGGGCAGCTACGTGTCGAACCACTACTCGTCCGACGACCCGAGCCCGCGCGTGCAGGAGTTCATCAAGAAGTACCAGGCCCGCTACAAGACGACGCCCGATTCGCTCGCGGCGCTCGGCTACGACGCGGCGCGGGTGGCCATCGAGGCGATGAAGCGGGCTCCCGAGCTGACCGGCCCGGCGATTCGAGACCAGATCGCCATCACGAAGGACTTCCCCGGCGTGGCAGGCACCATCACCCTCGACGAGAAGCGCAACCCGGTGAAGCCTGCCGTCGTGCTGAAGGTCGAAGAGGGCAAGTTCAAGTACGTCTCGACCGTCGCGCCCTGAAAACGGAGCGATGCTCTACGACCTCGCCCAGCACCTGATCAACGCGGTCGCCGCAGGCACCATCTACGCCCTGGTCGCCCTCGGCTACACGATGGTCTACGGCGTGCTGAAGCTCATCAACTTCGCGCACGGCGACGTGATGATGGTCGGCGTGTACGTCGGCTACGCGGTCGCGTTCCTGCTGGGCAAAGAGGCGTCGACGTCGCTGCTCGGCTTCCTCGCGGTATTCCTCGTCGCGATGCTGGTGTGCGCGCTCATCGGGTTCCTCATCGAGCGCTTCGCGTACCGGCCGCTGCGCGAGAAGCCGCGACTCACCTCGCTCATCACCGCCATCGGCATCTCGTTCACGCTCTCGTACGGGTTTCAGCTCGACGCGACGGTGTCGAAGGTGCGCGATGAAGTCACGGGCACGGAGTCGTGGAAGCTGACGTCGACCCCGTGCGCGGCGAACAGTGACTGCGTGACGTTGCTCCCCGGCGCGGCGGCGCGGCGCTTCCCCACCATCATCGAGTCGGTCGAGTGGCTGAAGTTCTCGAGCGACGACGAGGTGAGCGAGGTGCGTTTGCTCAACTGGCAGGTGATGAGTTTTCTCATCGCCGTCGGGTTGATGGTCGCGCTGCAGGTGCTCGTGTACCGAACGAAGTTCGGCAAGGCGATGCGCGCGGTGTCGCACGACCATCGCACGGCGGCGCTGCTCGGCATTCCGGTGGACACGGTCATCGCCGGCACGTTCATGCTCGGCTCGGCGCTCGCGGCAGGCGCGGGCATTCTGTACGCCATCAAGGACAAGCAGGTTCAGCCGCTGATGGGCATGTACGTGGGGCTGAAGGCGTTCGTCGCGGCCGTCATCGGCGGCATCGGCAACCTGAAGGGCGCCGTCACCGGAGCGCTGCTGCTCGGCCTGTGTGAAGAAGGTGTCGTGTGGTTCGGCAGCTCGTCGTGGCGTGACGCGGTGGCGTTCGGGTTTCTCATCATCGTGCTGCTGTTCCGCCCCGAAGGCCTCTTCGGTCGCGCCGTCGCCGAGAAGGTCTGAACTCCAACGGGAGCGTCAGCTGATCGGTGGCAACGCGCTGGTCAGGTGTTCCCCGAGCGCTCGCAGCGTGAAGAGTCGCGTCGCATCATCCGCGGCCGCCGCTGCCGGCACGACCACGACCACCGGCGCGAACGCAGCCACCGCAGTCACCACACGCGCCTGCATCTGCGCATAGCCGCGCGCGAACCGAACGATCGCGGCGAGCTCGTCAGGAAGCTCCGTCACATCGACCGGTGCCAGCTCGCTGCCGAGTGAGAGAGGCAGCGCGCGGTTGACGATGATGGCCTTCGGCGGAACCGCCACCTGCTTCAGCGCTGCCGTCAGCTGACCCACGCTGCTGGCGGTGTCTTCGCGCATGGCGGTCACGACGATGATGTTGGTGTCGGCGCTGCGCAGCCACTTCTGCGCCGCCTCGAGCCGCGTCAGCATCTTCGCGAACACGTCTTCGACCAGCAGCAGAAAGTCGGCGAGCTCGAACATCATCGTCGTGCCGCCCACGCGGGCGAGGCCTCCGAGCACACTCGCGCCGCTTCGAGCGAAGGTGCCCAGCCTTCCGCTCTTGCCCTTCGCCAACCAGCGCAGCCACGTCACCAGCCGGCCCTCGAGGAACGCGACGAGGCTCTGCGGTCTGCCGAGGAACTCGACGGCGTTGAGGCCAGGCGCCGTGTCGACGACCAGGTCGGTCATGCTCGGGTCGCGCTCGGCCCATTCGGCGATTCGCACCGCGGCGAGCAGGTCGCTGGCGCCCGCGAGCCGGTCAGCCAGCGCGAGAAAGAACGCGTTCTTCTGCAGCCGCTCGCGCGCAGCCGCGTCGGTCGTCGCTTCGGTGGCCCAGCGACGGAGACACTCAGCGGGTCGCAGCAGGGCCGCGCGCAGCTCGCCCGAGCCGGGCACGAGCACCTCGAGGTCTGGCAGCGAAAGTCCCAGCGCGCTCTGCAGCCGTTTCGCCGGGTCGATGCCCAGCAGGCCGACGCGTCTGCCGCTCTGGGCCAGGGCCAGCGCATAGCCCGCCGACAAGGTGGTCTTCCCCACGCCACCGCCGCCCACGAAGACGTGCAACCGCGTCATTCGCCACCTCCGAGCTGCAGCGCCAGCACGTCAGCCAACGCCTCGGCTGTCTCTCGCGGCGAGCAGGCTCCACGCACGGCCAGCTGCTCGGGCAACGAGAAGACGCCACGAGCAACACGACCCGCGAGGTGTTGACGCAGCTCGTTCTCGAAGCGCGCCCGCGTGCGCAGGTCGTTCTGCACGAGCTCGAGGCCCGCGCGCGCATCGGCCGAGAGCGCCAGCTGCTCGAAGTGCAGACCGGTTGGAGCTGCGCTGATCAACCCCGCCACGCTGCGATTGACGAGCGCCGCGAGCGGAGGGCGACCCAGGTCCTTCGTCACGCGCGGCACCAGCTCGATGGTCTCTTCGACCGAGAGTTCCTCGGCCAGCGACACCACGATGGCGCCGGTCAGCTTCGGGTCGGCAATCATGCCCACCACGCGCTGCACCTCGAGCGCGAGCAGCCCGGTCGCGCCAATCGTCGACAACGTCGCGGGCAGGTCGAGCAACGACGCCCCGTGCCCCGTCGCCGGAGCGTCGACGACGATGCGGTCGAACTTCATACCGGCTTCGGCTTCGGCGAGGTTCGTCATCCACCAGAGCTGACCGATGAAGAGCAGCTCGGCGATGCCCGGCGCAGCTTCAATCAGGCGCTGCATGTGCGGCCCGTCGACGACGCGTTTGTAGAAGGTGGCCAGACCGAGGTGGTCGACGAAGTAGCCGCGCAGCGCCTCGCGCAGGCGGTAGTTGAACACCGCGACGCCGGGGCTGATCTCCATGGGCTTCGGAATCCACGCCCACTGGCCGGCGCGCTCCGAGTCCATCGACGCCTTCCCGAACCACGGCGCGATCGACTCCTCGACCGTCCACTCCATGATGAGCACGCGTTCACCGCGCTCGGCCAGCATCAGCCCGAGCGCCGTCGCGACCGTGCTTCGCCCAACGCCGCCTTTGCCGAGCACGAAGAGAATCTGCGGCAACGCAGCCAACGCCTCGCGCTGTGCCTCGGTCGGAGTCACGAAAGGACAGTACGACTCGCGTCGAAGCACGGCAGTGAATTCACGAGGACGACGAAGGCGATTGTCCTTGCCCGCGCGTCACAGGCTTCGAGATGAAACGAGCGAACCGTCTCCTTCTTCGTCGTGCGCCCCCCAACGTAGGCTCGCGCGATGCTGACGACGCTCGTGCTGGCGAAGCTGGTGTTGGCCCGGTCTCCCACCGTGTGCGGCTCGATTCAGTCGGGAGACCTCGCCGCCGTGAAGAAGGCGCTTCAGGGCAAGAGCGCCCTGCCCTCCTGCCCGTATCCACCCGAGTTCCTCGCGGTCGCCGGCGCAAAGAACGAAGCAGGCCTCGCCATGCTCGACCTCGTGCTCTCGAAGGGCGGCAAGGTGGGCATCACGCTCGCGGGCTCGAGCCTGCTCGCCTCGGCCAGCACCGCCGAGGTGGTGCGCGGGCTGCTCAAGCGGGGCGTCACGTGTCAGCCCGACGACCTCGAGGCGCTGACCCAGCAGCGTGGCTTCGACGTCGGCGCCGCCACCGCGATGGTCGAGGCCGGCTGTCCCATCAAGAGCGCGCTCGTCGACGCGGCGAAGAGCACTGCCCTCACGAAGCTCATGCTCGAGCGGGGCGCGAACCCGAATGAACGCACCCCGGCGCTCACCGCGCTCCACATCGCGGCCATCTACCACTCGCTCCCGACGGCCCAGCTGCTCGTCACGGCCGGCGCCGACGTCACCGCCACGAGCGCAACGGGACTCACTCCGACCGACCTCGCCGTGCCGTCGGTCGAGCTGCTCCAGTTCCTGCTCGCGCACGGTGGCCGCATCACCCGCTTCGATGACGCCTTCGTGCTCGTCGCCGAGGCGCGCACTCAACGCGACGAGGCCTTTCACGTGCTCCAGGCCCTCGCGCCAAAGCTGGGGCCCGGCGACTTCAAGGCCATGCACGCCTGCGCGCGCCTCGGCCTCGTCGACCTCGCCTCGAAGCTGGTGTCAGTCGGCGCCTCACCCGACGCGCGAGCGCCGAAGAGCAAGCTGACCCCGTTGATGACGGCCATTCGAAGCCAGCAATCGGCCCTCGCGACCGAGTGGGTCGCCTTCGCGGGTGACGTCGACGCCGTCGACGCGAGGGGAAACACCGCGCTGATGCTGGCCGCCGAGCAGAACGACGTCGCCTTCACGAAGGCGCTGCTCGCCCGCAAGGCGAACCAGGCGCTGAAGAACGCCGAGGGCAAGACGGCGGCCGTGCTCGCAGAAGAGGCGCGCAGCATCGAGGCGCTGTCGCTGCTCACGCCCGAAGCGGTCGCGCCCGGCGTCGACGCCATCATCTGGGGCGGAGGCACCACCGCGGCCGATGGCGAGAAGTGGCTGAAGCGGTGGAACGACGAGGCCGCGAGCACCTCGAAGCTGCTCACCCTCGCGTCCGGGTACCCGCAGGTCGTGAAGAGCGATGACGTGCCCGGCCTCAAACCCGGCTTCGTCGTCGTGCTGCTCGGCACCTGCCAGGGCGCAGACGCCCGGTACACCGTCGGCCTGTTGAAGGGCGTCGCAGAGCGCGTCTACGCGTGGCGCATCAAGGCCACCGAGACCGCGTGCCCGACCCGACAGAACGGCCTCCAGCGCGCCCGCATGGCGGTGACGACGACAGAAGGTGGAACACGCCTGCAGGCCGCCGAGGTGTGGAACCCGAAGGCGTCGTCGCCGACGAGCGAGGTCTGGGTGACGCTGCGAACGAAAGAGGGCGCGCTGCTCGACCAGGCCATCGTTCCGGGAACGTCGAGCTCGTGCCGCGGCCTGACCCTCGACGCTTCACCCGGCGCCCTCGAGCTCGTCACCACGTGCGATGAGGAGGTGTCGGGCGGCAAGTGCGTCACCGACTCCGGGCCCGTGGCGACGAAGTTCAGCGCCTCCGCGGGCAAGTTGAAGAAGGTGCTCGACGACCAACGCGAGACGCGGTGCCACGACTTCTTCATCGGCGGCTGCGACTGAGCATGAAACGCGCGCGAGTCCGTCTCGCCTGTCGAACGTGACCGCCGGGAAGGTGGCCGGCTCGCCCGTTTCCTGTGAGCCGACCTCGTCGAGGGCTCTGCACGCAAGAGGCGCCGGTCTGGCTCGTGCGCTCGGTCTGGGGCTGCGCATTCTCTTTCGGCGCCGCGCCGTTCCGTGAGGGCCTCGCTCGTCGATCGTGTGACGCAGCGTGCCGCCTCCGACCGGCGCTCCCCTTCCCGTGACCGTGCGCGTCTCGCCTGACATGGTGCGCGCGCGATGCGCACCTGGCCCGAGTCGGCGAAGCCCTTCCCCGTGGTGTTGCAGCGCAACTCGTTCTCTCCACGGCTCTCAGCGCGCGCAGGCGACGTGTGGCGCGCGATGCAGGACGTGGTGGTCGACCAGTCTGCGGCCGTGGGGTGGACGCCGGCCCGCTACGAGTCGAGCGGCACCCTGTTCATCGTGCGCTCGATGACGGTGACGCACGTGCGCGAGCTGCGCTTCGAAGACCAGCTCGTCGGCCGGACATGGCCGGTGCGCGCGCGCCGCGACATGCTCTTCACGCGTGAGGTGCGCCTCTTCGCTGGCGCCGAGCTCGTCGCCGCGGCCTCGCAGGAGTGGGCCTACCTCTCTCGCGCCCTCGAGCCGATTCGCGCCGGCCCCGACATCTACGCGGCGTTCGTTCGCGAAGAGGGCTTTCCCTCGGTCGAGCTCCCGCTCCACACGGCCATCGCGGGCCAGCCGGTGCACCGCTCCACCTTTCGCACCTGGCACGTGTGGATGGACCCGTTCGGCCACCTCAACCACCCCGCGTACGTGGACCTGTGCGACGAAGCGACGAGCCGCGTGCTGGCGAAGGCAGGGCAACCGCCGCTGCAGCTCTCACCGCTCGCCGAGAGCGTTCACTTTCGCGCGGCCATCGGCGCCGAAGAGAACGTGACGGTCGAGGTGCAGCTGCTCGGAGACGTCGGCGACGACGCGGTGCTGCTCGGCCATCGCATTCTCATCGGCGACAAGGTGTGCGCGACCGCGAAGACCGTGCGCCGGCTGCTCGGCGTGCCCCGTGACGCGTGGCGCGGTGCCTTCGGCGGTTGAGTGCAGAGGGTCGCGGTGTAACGTCGGCGCTCCATGGCATCGAAGCGCACGCAGACCATCGATGAAGAGGTGCCGCAGACGATGATGAATCGGCTGCCGGCGAGCTTCAAGCCGAGGCCACGGCGCGCGCATCAGCTCGAGCAGACGGCCGGCCCCGGCAGCCCGAGCAAGCATGAGCTGTCGGCCGACGCGCTCATCATCGGGCGTGGCAGCGCGGCCGACCTGCGCATCGACAGCGACGACGTGAGCCGCACGCACGCTCAGCTGCTGCGCATCGACGACGAGTACACCATCGAAGACCTCGACAGCCGCAACGGCGTCTTCTTGAACGGGCTGCAGGTGCATGCGGCCGTGCTGCGCGACGGAGACCAGCTGCAGCTCGGCGACGTCGTCTTCACCTACACCGAGGGCAGCTGATGGGGTTCTTCGTTCGATTCTGGGGCGTGCGCGGCAGCATTCCGACGCCTGGGCCTCGCACCCGCCGCTATGGCGGCAACACCTCGTGCATCGAGATGCGCAGTGACTCCACCGTGCTCATCTTCGACGCGGGCACCGGCCTTCGTGAGCTGGGCGTGTCGCTGATGCGCAACCCTCCGAAGGAGGGCCTCGACCTGCACCTCTTCCTCTCGCACCCGCACTGGGACCACATTCAGGGCTTCCCCTTCTTCGGGCCCGCGTACCTGAAGAACACGACGCTCACGGTGTACGGCAGCGAGAAGAACGAGAACTACCAGCTGCTCTCGGGGCAGATGTCGAACGCGTACTTTCCCGTCGCGTTCAAGGACCTGTCGGCGCGTATCGTGCCGAAGGCCTTCGTCGACGACGAGGTGCAGGCGGGCGACTTCGTGGTGAAGCGCTTCGAGCAGAAACACCCGGGTGGCAGTGCGGGCTTTCGCGTCGAGCACGGTGGGCACGCGTGCGTGTACGCGACCGACAGTGAGCTCGACCTGATGCTGGTCGACCCGAGTGCGCCGACGAAAGCTCCTCGCACGTTGCGCCGGCTGCCGACTCCGCTGGTGACGCCTATGAAGAACGCCGACCTGCTCATCGCCGACGCGCAGTACACCGATGAGGAGTACCCGGCGAAGGTGGGCTGGGGCCACGCGCGCGCGAACACCGTCGTCGACCTCGCGATTCAGGCGGGCGTGAAGCAGCTCGCGCTGACCCACCACGACCCGATGCAGTCGGACCGCGACGTCGACGCGAAGGTGCTGACGGCCTCGGAGCGGGCGCGTGCCATTGGCGCTCAGCTCGAGATCTTCGGAGCGCGGGAAGGCGTCACCCTGCGCCTCGACCGCGGGTGACCGTCAGCGTCGTTCTGCCGCGGTCGGCCGGAGCACCAACTCCCGAGAGCACCACTTCAACCATCGTCAGGGTAGTCAGCGTCGTTCTGGGCGAGCCGAAACGCGCATGTCGGCGAGCACGACTTCGAGCACCGTCAGGGCGGTCATGGTCGTTCTGCGACTCGCCCGGAGTGGCCACTCCCGCGAGCACAACTTCAGTGACCGCCACGTCGGTATGGTCGTTCTGCGCCGCTCGCCCGAGCGGCCACTCCCGCGAGCACGACTTCGACCACCGCCGGCGTGGTCAGGTTTGTTGTGGCGCGGTCGGCAAACCCTTCACCAGCAGGTATCCGACGAAGGGCACCTCTCCGACGATGGCCGTGAGCGCGACGACCTGCGCAAAGACGGGACCGAACTCGGGCACCAACAACGTTCCCAGCCCATTGAGGCCGTAGCCGACGCCAGCGACTACGAGCAGCACACCGAAGACTCGTGGAATGGCGCCGTGGCGAAACACCAGCACGCCGAGCAGCACGCAGTGGAGCGCGAACGTCACCTCCCACACGTGCATCGCGTCGGCGTGAAGGTCGAGCAGGGCGAGCGTCGACTCCGGCGGAGCGCGCAGTGCGGCCAGAGACAGCACCACGTTGCCCGCCTGCAGCACCGTCATCGCCAGCCGCGCGACGGTGGCCGTCAGGGCGAGCGTTCGGCCCACGCGCTCGAAGGCCACGAAGAGCACGACGGTGAGTACGAGCTCGGTCAGCACGATGAGCAGGTCGCTCGCGATGCCGAGCCGGAAGAGCCCTTCGTGCTCGAGCAGGTGAACCGACCGCACGCCGTCACTCGAAGACACCACCCGGGCCGGCACGAACATCATGCTGAACGGACCGAGCACGGTGATGAGCAGGTACAGCAAGCCGGGAGCACGAGTTCTCATGGCTCCTTTCTTCATGCGTTCGTCGACGATGTCTGTGCCCAGACTCGTTGCTCTGCCATGCACTTCTGCATGAGTCTCGGGCATGGACTGGCCGCAGGCAGACTTCGACTGGAACCTCGTGCGCGCGTTCCTCGCGACGGCGGAAGAGGGCTCGTACTCGGCGGCCGCCAAGGTCCTGAGACTCGCGCAGCCCACCATCGGCCGACAGGTGGCGCTGCTCGAGCAACAGCTCGGCGTGGCGTTGTTCGAGCGTGCAGGCCGGGGCGTGACTCTGACGCCGACCGGCCTCGAGTTGGTCGAGCACGTGCGCACCATGTCGGAGTCGGCGCTCAAGCTCTCGCGCGTCGCAGCCGGCCAGTCACTCGCGCTCGAAGGGCCCATCACGCTCTCGGCGAGTGAAGTCGACGCGGCGGTGCACCTCGCGCCGCTGGTGCCGAAGTTGCGCGCGCTCGTTCCCGGCCTCGAGGTCGAGCTCATCGCCTCGAACGAGGCTCAAGACCTGCGCCGCCGTGAAGCCGACATCGCCCTGCGGGGCTTTCGTCCATCAGAGCCCGAGCTCATCGCCCGACGCGTGCGCGACAGTCAGGCCTGCCTCTACGCCTCGACGGCCTGGCTCAAAGCGTTCGGCAAGGTGACGAAGCGCTCGCTCTCGGGCGCGACGTTCATCGGCTTCGACCGGAGCGACACCCTGAGGCGCGGGCTCGCTGCGCTCGGCCTCGAGCTCACCGCAGACAACTTCCCGATTCTCACGCGCAGCCAGCACACGCAGTGGGCGCTCGTGAAGGCGGGCGCCGGCATCGGCATCATGACGAGCGAGGTCGGCGACCGCGAACCCGGTGTGCAGCGCGTGCTGAAGGAGCTCCCGCCCATCACCATTCCGATGTGGCTGGTGACGCATCGCGAGGTGCGCACGAGCCGTCGCGTTCGGGTCGTCGCCGACTTCCTCTTCTCGGCGCTCGGCGGCGCACGCGATGAAGGCGAGCTGGTGTGGACCTCGTCGGGACGCGGCAAAGGCAGCGTCAATCGCCGCCCGCCAGGAAGTTCTTGAGCGTCCCTCGCTCGACGGACATGGAGCCCCGGAGTGACGCTCCACGCGCCCGCCGAGAGAAGTCGTGACGCTTCGTCGCGTTGCGCTAAAAACCAGACGTGCCCCGACCTCTGCGTGACCCGGCAAAGAGAACCCTCGCACCCCGCCGTGAGCCAGTCGCCGAGGTCGTTCGCCGCACCGATGAACGCCGCGCCCAGGTGTCGCTGCACTTCAAGATTCTCACCGGCTACATCGTGCTCGCCGCCGCGCTCGTCGGCCTCTTCGCGCTCGGCGCCGCCTGGGACTGGACGCTGAAGATCATCGCGGCCTCCATCGTGACGCTCGTGCTGGCCATCGTGCTGCCCTCGCTCGTGCTCCGCGTCAGCCGCGTGCGCGTGTTGTCGGCGACGGCGCTGGAGATCTCCCGCGGAGACTTGAGCCGGCGCGTGAACCTCGAAGCCGGCGGGCTGCGCGACGACATCGACGAACTCGCCGTCGCCATCGCCGACATGCAGGAGAACCTGCGCGAGCTGGTCAGCTCCATTCAACGCACCGCCGAGTCCGTCGCGTCCTCGGCCTCCGCGCTCGAAGGCAGCGCCGAAGGCGTCAACGCGCAGGCCACCGAGGTCGGCTCGTCGATGATTCGCATCGCCGCCGGCGCCGAGTCGCAGAAGTCGCTCGTCGGCAAGGCGAGCACGGCCATCACCGACATGGCGCAGGCGCTGCAGCGCACCGCCGCGACCGCCGAGGAGTCGACGAAGGCCGCCGCCGCCACCAGCGCCTCGGCCGTCGAAGGCAGCAACGCCGCCACGCTCGCCGGTGAGAAGGTGCGCAAGGTGTTCTCGCGCATCGAGGCCGCCAGCCACGAGGTCTTCAAGTTCGGCGAGAAGACGCAGGAGATCTCCAAAATCGTCGACGCCATCACCAACGTCGCCCAGCAGACGAACCTGCTCGCCCTCAACGCCACCATCGAGGCCGCGCGCGCCGGTGAGTACGGCCGTGGCTTCGCCGTCGTCGCCGACGAAGTGCGCAAGCTGGCCGAGAGCGCGGGCAAGAGCGCCGAGCAGATCAGCCTGCTCGCCCGCAACATCAGCCAGCAGTCGACGCTCGTCGTGAGCGCGATGAAGGAAGGCATCGAAGAGCTCGCCGAGGGCCGTGAAGACCTGACGACCATCGTGCGCTCCATGGGCCGCATCTCTGACAGCGCGCGCAACGGCGCCGAGAAGGTGGCCCTCATCAGCGACTTCGCGCGCGAGCAACAGAAGGGCTCGGAGTCGATGGTGCAGGCGATGACCGAAATCTCCTCGGTCGCGCGCAACAACGCCGAGGCGACCGACGCGGTGAAGCGCGTCATCGAAGAGCAGACCGAGGCCGTGTCCGAGATGACGGCCGCCTCGCAGGAGCTGACGAACCTGTCCGAAGAGATGCAGGTCATCGTTCGCCGCTTCAGGCTGATGTGAACGCCCGCGACGAGTTCACGCGAATTCAGCGCGCCCGCGAACGCCTCGCTCCTGACGACCCAGCCGATGCCACGCTCGCCAGACGCGAAGCCGCGCTGCTGCGTGCGCACCGTGACGACTGGCAGGTGAACGACCTTCGCGACGTCTTCCGCGGCGGAGTCGTCGTCGAGGTCACGCTCGACGCATACCGCGACAAGCCGACCCTGAAGTCGTTGATGGCGAAGGCGCCGCTCGAGAAGGTGACGCTGTCGGGGCCGGTGAAGGGCTCGTGGACGAAGCTCTTCGCGGAGCCATCGCTCACACGGCTTCACGAGCTCGTCGTGCAGAATGATGCAGGCCACGCCGCGTTCATGAAGTCACCGCTCGCGAGGTCGATGCGGCGGCTCGAGCTGACGGCCGCAGACGCGACGCTGGTGGCGAAGGGCGGCTTCGCGGTGACCGAGGCCTCGAACCGGCTCGACGAAGACCCGACCTGGGTGACGAA
>JBEOKA010000361.1:0-9893 GCA_040275325.1 Myxococcaceae bacterium
ATGTTCGCGAAGATGGGGCCCTTCATGAAGCGCAGCTCGCGGCGCCCCGTCGAGCTATGGCAGGCCGCGGCACCGACATTCTGCTCGGCGGCAACCCCGAGGTGATGGCGCGCAGCGAAGTCGGCCCCGAGCCCGAGCAGCCCGAAGAGGCGCCGAAGCCGGAAGGCCAGCTGATCAACTTCAACGCCGTCGATACCGCGTCGAAGGAGGCCTACGAGGCCGCGAAGGCCGAGTGGAAGACGAAGTTCGAGGCCGCGCTCGCGAAGTACAAGGCGCAGTGCGAGGCCCAGCGCAAAGAGGTGCTCGAGGGTGGCGGTCTGTTCATTCTCGGCACCGAGCGCCACGAGTCGCGCCGCATCGACAACCAGCTGCGAGGCCGCGCAGGCCGTCAGGGCGACCCCGGCATGAGCCGGTTCTATCTGTCGCTCGAAGACGACCTCATGCGCATCTTCGGCGGCGAGCGCATTCAGTCGATGATGGAGATGTTCGGCATGAAGGAGGACGAGGTCATCGAAGCGCCGATGCTCTCGCGCTCCATCGAGAACGCGCAGAAGCGGGTCGAGGGCCACAACTTCGACATTCGCAAGAACCTGCTCGAGTACGACGACGTGATGAACCAGCAGCGGCGCACCATCTACAAGCTGCGCCGCCAGGTGCTCGCGGCCGGCGCCGGCATGCCGCTCGTCGAGTTCGAAGAGGACCCGAAGACGAAGGCGAAGCTTCGCAGCGAGAAGTCGTACACGTGGGACGACTTCCGCGAGATGGCGCTCGACGCCATCGAAGACGTGATCCTCGGGCTCACCGACATCTACACGCCCGCGCGTAACCCCGAGACGTGGAACGTCGATGGCCTCGCGGCCGAGGTGAAGCAGCTGTTCGGCGTCGACATGACGTTCCAGCGCCAGGGCACCGTCGAGGAGCTGCAGGAGCAGCTCTACAAGCGCGTCGAGAAGGTCTACTCCGATCGCGTGAAGGACTACGGCGAGGAGTGGAACCGCTTCGTGCAGCTCCAGTACCTCTCGACCATCGACCAGCTGTGGAAAGACCACCTGCTCGGCATGGATCACCTGCGCCAGGGCATCGGGCTTCGCGGCTACGGCCAGAAGGACCCGAAGATTGAGTACAAGAAGGAAGGCTACGCGGGCTTCGTGCGCATGCTCGCGGGCATCAAGTCAGCCTTCATTCAGCGCGTGATGCGCGCCCAGGTGCGCGACCCGAACGAAGACGCCGAGCGCCTGAAGCGGCAGATGGAGCAGCAGGCGAAGAAGGCCGTCGAGGGTCGTGGTGGTGAAGACGGTCAGGTGCAGCCGAAGGCGCCCGAGCAGAAGACGGTGGTGCGCGAAGGGCCGAAGACCGGCCGCAATGATCCGTGTCCGTGCGGCTCGGGCAAGAAGTACAAGAAGTGCCACGGCGCCACCGAGACGGTCTGAGCTTCAATCAGGGCGACTTCGAGCCGCCCTTCGCCGGTCGATCGACGATCAACCGGGCGGCGGCGATGTCGCCCGGCCTCGTCCTGCAGCAGCCGCCGACGACCTTCGCGCCCGCGCGCAGGTAGGCGTGCACGAACACCGCGAACTCGGTGCCTCGCAGCGGCGTGCCCCCCCACGTGCGGCTCTTCGCGTCCCACGACTCGCCGGCGTTCGGTGAAGCGGCCAGCAATACGCGCTTCGGCGTCACCGTGCGCAGCAGCGGCTCGATGAGCTCGGGCGAGGTGCAGTTGAGGCCCACCGAGATCACGTTCGGCACGTCTTCGAGCATCGCGACCGCCGCGGCGAACGACTCTCCGTGCGAGAGGGCGCCGGCCTTCGCCGAAAAGCTCACCATGAACGGCACCTGGTTGAACTCGCCGGCCAGTGCCGCCACCGCTTCGCACTCGGCCATCGACGGCAGCGTCTCGAAGAGAATCAGATCAGGTACCCCCTTGAGCGCCGCCGCCACCCGCGGGCGGTGGAACTCGATCAGCTGCAGCACCGTCATCGGGTAGTCGCCGGTGAACTCGCTGCCATCGGCCAGCACCGCGCCGTACGGCCCGAGTGATGCCGCGACGAGCGCGCGCGTGGTGTGCCGGCGAACGGCGTCATGCGCGAGCACCACCGCCTTCGTCAGGCGCGCATCGGCATCGGCCGCCGAGATGCCCACCTTCGCGAAGCCGAGCCGACTCGCCTGGTACGAGGCCGACGAGATGATGTCGGCGCCGGCGCGCAGGTAGCTCAGGTGCACGTCGATGATGCGCTCGGGCTCGTCGGCGATGAGCTTCGCCGACCAGAGGTGACTCGAGAGGTTGGCGCCGCGGCGCTCGAGCTCGGTGGCGAGGCCGCCGTCGAACAGCACCGCGCGTTGGCGCGCCAGAATCGGCGTGAACGGGTTCTTCACGCATCCTCCTTCACGAGCAGGGCGGCGAGACGCTCACGAATCGCCACGGGAAACGTCGAGCCCTTCGGCGCGCACGTCGTCACCGCGTTCACCAGCAGCAGCGGCCACGACTCGGCCAGTCGAATGGGAGCGCGCTCCACGGCCTCGTGCGCTGCGATCGCTGCCTCGGCGAGGGACGCCACCGCGGGCCTGTCTTCGGGGGGAAGCACCAGCTCCGAACCATTCCACGCGATGACGGACGCCGAACAGGTCTCGAGCACCTCGACACCGCTCGCGTCGGTCAGCAGGGTCGAGACGCCGTCGAGGCGAACGGCGTCGTACGAAGAAGGGGAGCCGGGCTTCGGAAACCGGCCCGTCTGCGCCGCGAACGGAGACGCCATCACGCGCGTCGCCATGCCCTCGACCAGGCGCGAGCCTGGCAGCTTCAGCGTCGACAGCTGCCGACCGTCCCACGTGACGCGGTACACGCCAGACTCGACGACGAAGCTGCTGAAGTGCTGGAGCGCGCTCAGGGCCCCGTCTCCCAGCCGCTTGGCGTGTCGATGCAGCAGCGGAATCGTGAACTGCTCCGTCACCCGGAGCACGGTGTACCCGCTCATCGTCGCGGCAACCCCATCTCTTCGAACAGCACGCGCCACTCGGGGTCATGCTCGTCGTCGTACTCGGCGGGCTTCGGCGTGTTCAGGCCCGGCAGCGCGTCGATGCGTGCGTGGGCCTCCTTCAGGTCGCGCACGTACGCGAGGTACTGGCCTTTTCCTTCACCGATGGCCGCGAGCACCATCACGCCGAGCCCGTCGCGTTCGACCGCCGCCTTCATCGCGATGAAGAACGCCTCGAGGTCGGAGAAGAGCGCTCCGGTCGCGAGCCCTGCTGCGCCGTACTCCTTCAAGACGCAGACGAGGTGAGGGTACGCCGAGCGGTCGGTGTCTCGTCGCGGAGCGGTGCGGTAGTGCACGGCGTGGCGCCGCGAGCGATCGTCGTTTCGCGCCACCACCGAGTACCAGTCGCGGTCCATCGAGACGATCTCGGCGAGGCTCTCGGGGTCACGCTCGTGTGGGCCGATGACGCGCAGGCGATCGATGAGCGCGGTGAGGCGCGCCTTGCTGCGCTCGTTCGTCGACGGGTCCTCCAGCATCCACGCCTTGCCGTCGTCGGCCAGCTCCCAGAACTCGAACAGCTGCTCGTGGTACAGGTTGAGCAGGCTCCACTCGGGCGTGCCGTGGCCCCGCAGCGCTTCGTCGAGCGAGGTCGGGCTGCCCATCAGCTCCCAGCAGCGGTGGTGGTAGACGAGCGCCTCGTCGTCGCCGTCCCACACGAAGATGTCTTCACCGCTCGCCTTGTCCTGCAGGCCGCCGTCTTCGACCGTGCCTCGGTAGAGCGTCGCGTCGCTGCCTCGCGAGATGCCCACGGCGTCGGCCAGCCACGCATGCGAGGGCCCGAAGACGAAGGGGCGCTCGTCGGCCTCCCACGTGTGCCCGCCGTTCTCGGAGCTGCCCCGGTAGATCTTCAGCATGCCGCCCTTCGTCGGCACGTAGTGATCATGCTGGGTGGGAAGGCCGCACAGCTGGCAGTTGGCTCCGTGAACGCCCATGCGCGGCAGGTTGGCAGCACCAGCCCGGGCGAGTCACGCGCCGCGAATGGCTCCCAGCTTGAGCCGAACCTCTTCGAGCTCGGCGGCCGGGTCGGAGTCCCACGTGATGCCGCTGCCCACACCGTACTCCCACGCCTCGCCCTGCTTCGTGGCCGTTCGAATCAGCAGCGCCGCGCGAAGGCCCTCGGCCGTCTCGACGCCCAGCGTGCCGCAGTAGAAGCGCCGCGACGTCGGCTCGAGCTCGCGAATGATGGTGAGCGCGGCAGGCCGTGGCGCGCCCGTGACCGAGCCGCCAGGGTGCATCAGCGACAACACCTCGGCCACCGAGCATGCATCACGCAGCGTGCCCTCGACGTCGCTGACGGCCTGCAGCACGTAGGGCAGTTCGATGAACCGCCGCGCCGCCGTCACCCGCACCGAGCCACGCACGCACAGTTGCTGCAGATCGTTGCGCGTGAGGTCGGTGATCATCGCGAGCTCGGCTTGATCCTTCGCGCTGGCCTCGAGCATCACGCGCTGGCCGGGAGCCGCGGTGCCCTTCATCGGCTCGGCGTGAACCCACTTCGCCCGCGTCTCGACCAGCAGCTCGGGGCTGGCCGACACGAACTCGCCCACGCCGGGCAGTCGAACCCACGCGGCGAAGCGCGGCACCGCGTTGGTGCACAGCTTCGAGAGCAGCTGACTGCCGCTGACGTTCCGCACGCTCGCGCGAATGGTGAGGTTGACCTGGTAGACGTCTCCGGCCGCGATGCGCTCGCGAATGCGCGCGACGTTCGCCTCGAAGCCATCGTCCTGTAGCGAGACGTCGAGGGCGCCGACGCTGTGCCACTCGGGCGCGAAGGTGGTGAACGTGCCGCGGTGACAGCGTGGCTGCTCGTCGAAGGCCGCGAGCCACAGCCCCTCGGCGCCGTGCGCGTCAGGCAGAAACAGCCGCCAACAGCCATCGTCGAAGAACCCCGGGCCGAGCACGGCAAAGGCTGCAGCCTGCTCCAGCTCGAGGAGCGTCACGGCAGGCTCCGGAAGAACGCGTCGACGAACTCCCGGCCGCGTGGCGTGGCGTAGGAGTCGGGGTGAAACTGCAGCCCGAGGAACGGAGCCGTCTCGTGCTCGATGGCCATCACCGTTCCGTCATCGAGGCGACCGACGACCTGGAGCGGCGGCGGCAGGTTCGTCACCGACAACGAGTGGTAGCGCATCACCTCGTGACGGCCGGCCGGCAGAAAGCGCGAGCCACTCACCTGCATCGTCGCCACCTTGCCGTGGGCGGGTGTCGAGCGAACGAGCGTGGCGCCGAACGCGAGCGCGAGCGCCTGATGGCCAAGACAAACTCCGAGCACGGGGGTGTTCGAGGCGACGAGGCGTTGCACCAGCTCGACCAGCCCCGCCCGGACCGGATCGGTGGGTCCCGGACCGATGACGACGACGTCGGCCTCGATGGTCTGCGGGCCGCGCACGATCTCGACTCCGGCCGGCAGCAGCTCGACGACGTTGAAGCTGAAGGAGTCGTCGTTCTCGACGAAGACGACCCGCACGTCAGGGCTCCGAGCTCTTGACGAACTCACTGACCGAGTGTCGCGCGGGGTGATCGTCTCCAGCGAGCTCGAGGAAGCGGCGGTAGCTGATGACGGCGCGCTCGGGTTGGTCGAGCCGAACATAGGCCTCGCCCTCGAGGCGGTAGCACTCGGGCACGGCCTTCGGCTCCTTGAAGCAGGGGGCGATGGCGCCGAGCACCTCGGGGAACCGCCCTGCCTGCATCAGCATTCGGCCGCGCTGAACGACGGGCAGGGCGAGCGACTCGGCATACGACAGCGCGGGGCCGACCTTCTCCTTGCCGACTCTCGCCACGCTGCCCGGTGCGTTCGCGGTCGCGTCGACGGCGGTGATGTCGAGCTTGAGCTCGATGCTGCCCGAGTTGTCGACGATGGACTGATCGAGGAAGCCCAGCTCGAGAAACACCGCGCCAGAGAGGGTGGTCGAGGCGCCAGGCTTGAGCGAGCCGGCCGAGAAGGCGCCGTCTTTGAGCCGCACGCGCCATGAGACGACGACTGGCACCCCCGAACCCAGCTCGGCGCTCGCGTCGGCGGGAAGGCTCAGTTGGTAGTTCTTCTCGTGGTCGAGCTCGATGCGCTTGGCCTGCTCGAAGTCGGCGCACTGGCGCGGGTCGATGCGCAGGCGCTGGTTGGCGCCGTTGTGGTTGAGCAGCAGCACCGCCGTCTGCTCGCCCTCGACGCGGGCGCCGGGCTCACAGATGACCCCGACGCTGCGTTTGCCCTTCACCTGCAGCGTCTCACCGTTGCCGATGGGCACGAGCTGCTTGCCGCTCGCGTCTTCGAACTCGAGCTGCACGTTGGCCAGCATCGGCCCCGGCTCGATCAGCGACACCCGCCAGGTTCCCTCGTCTTCGAGCGCTTTCCAGTGCGTGCGGGCGGGCCGGCGCGAGACGACGTGCGTGTCGGCGAGCAGCTTGAGCGTGCGATGGGTGTCGTCCACCACGGGGGCCTGCGTCGGCTCGGCGGCAGGCGCGACGATGGGCTTCGGCTCTGCAGGCAGCGCGCGGCCGGGCAGCTTCGGCGGAGGCAGCGGCTTGAGGGTGATCGCGCCGTCGGGCGGAGCGGGCGGAGCCTCGGTCGTGAGCAGCTTCACGGCGAGGCCCACGGTGGCGAGCAAGACGAGCCCAACCACGCCCATGGCGATGAGCCTCAGCGAGCTGGCACCGCTCTTTGGCTCGGGCACCGGCTGCAGCTCGGCCTGGGTGACGTCGGGCGCGCTCTGGAGCTTCTTCTTCGGCTTCTTCGTCGCCGGCTTCCACGCAGCGAGTTGATCGCGCTCGGCCTCGTCGAGCAGCCGCCCTTCACCCTCGGCTTCGTGCTCGGCGTCGTAGAGGAAGTCGAGCAGCAGCTTGAGCCGCTCGGCCGAGAAGCTGGGCGCGTTCTCGGAGAGGAAGGTGGTGAGCGCCTCGAGCAGCTGCTGCGCCGAGCGATAGCGGGTCGACAGGTCCTTCGCCATCGCACGATCGACGATGGCCTCGAGCGCCTCGGGCACGTCGGGGTTGAGCTCGCGAATCGGCTGATAGTCGCCGGCGACCAGCTTCGGCATCACCTGCATGAACGGGCCTTCGAAGGCGAGCTGCCCGGTGAGCATCTGGTACAGCGAGGCCCCCACCGCGTAGACGTCGGCCCGCGCGTCGACCTGTTTGCCGGTGGCCTGCTCGGGCGAGAAGTAGAGGAACTTGCCCTTCACGACGCCGACCTGCGTCTCTTTGCGGCCGGCGAGGCGGGCCTTGGCGATGCCGAAGTCTGCGACCTTCACCTCGCCTTCGAAGCTCAACAGAATGTTGTCGGGCGTGACGTCACGGTGCACGAGGTGGAGCGGCCGGCCATCGGCGCCCTTTCTCGTGTGCGCGTGGTGCAGGCCCTTGAGCGTCTCGGCGGCGATGTACGCGGCCACGGGAATCGGCAGGTGCCAGAACCCCTTCTTGTCGGCGCGCGAGAGCACGTGGGCCAGGCTCTTGCCGTTCACCCACTCCATGGCGAGGTAGTACTCGCCGGCGACCTCACCGAACTCGAAGACCTGGGCGATGTTGCCGTGCGAGAGCGTCGTCGAGATGCGCGCCTCGGCGATGAAGGCCTCGATGAGCTCGCTCTGGGCGGCGAGCTCGGGCAGCACCTTCTTGATGACGACGGGTTTGACGACGCCGGCGGCGCCTTTGGCGTGCGCGAGCCACGCCTCGGCCATACCGCCGTGGCCGAGGGACCTGATGAGTTCGTACTTGCCGAAGCGTTTCGACGCCATGAATGAGACGGGCGGAACAATGGTGGAAGGGCGGGGCCCTCGCAAGGCGACAACGTGTGCTCAGAAAAACACGCCTCGGTCAGGGAAGCGTTCAGGTAGAGTCCAGCCGCCGTGAGCTCGAGTGGCATGTCGCTGTTGCGTGTGACGTTCCTCGGGACCTCTGCGGCGGCACCCACGCTTCACCGCAACGTCTCGGGCATCGCGGTGAAGGCCGACGCCGATCTGCTGCTGTTCGACTGCGGAGAAGGCAGCCAGCGGCAGATGATTCGCTACGGCACCGGCTTCTCGGTCTCGGCGGTGTTCTTCACGCACTTCCACGCCGACCACTACCTGGGAATCATCGGGTTCCTGCGTACTCTGGGCATGGGCGGGCGAGAGCAGCCGTTGACGCTCTATGGGCCGCTCTCGGCGCGCAAGGTGCTCGACACGGCGATTCACCTCGGCGTCGAGCGGCTCGCGTTCCCCGTCGACATTCAGGAACTCAAAGCCGGCGAAGAGGTGAAGCGTGGTGGCTATCTGGTGCGCGCGGTGCGGGTCGATCACCGGGTGAACGCGCTGGGCTACGTGCTGCAGGAAGACACGCGGCCGGGGCGGTTCGATTTGAACGTGGCGAAGGCGCTCGGCGTTCCGCCGGGGCCTGCGTACGGCAAGCTGCAGAAGGGCGAGACCATCACGCTGGACGATGGCCGCGTCGTGGAGCCGTCACAGGTGCTCGGGCCGTCACGGCGTGGCCGCAAGCTGGTCATCTCGGGAGATACCCGCCCCTGCGCGGCGATGATCGAAGCGGCGAAGGGCGCCGACGTGCTCATTCACGAGGCGACGTTCTCTGACGACGAGCAGGAGCGGGCGCTCGAGACGCGGCACTCGACGGCGCGCGAGGCCGGCAAGGTGGCGACGGAGGCGCAGGTGAAGCGCCTGGTGTTGACGCACTTCTCGTCGCGGCACGACGTCGACCCCGAGCCGCTGGTGGCGCAGGCGAAAGAGGCGTTTCCGAGCGGGCCGGTCGATGCGGCGCGTGACGGGTACACCGTCGAGATCGCGCCGGTGGAGTGAGCGGCTACCTGCGAGTTCGTCGTGCTTTGAGCGCTCGAAGCGCGGCGATGCACTTCCGGAGCGAGACAGAGCGCTTTGAAGCCCGAGTTGGGTTCCAAGGTCCTGTTACAAAGGTCTGTAGAGTGTCTTCGAAGGCTGGCCCAAACTCGGCGGAAGAGCCTTCTCGAGGCACCAGATTCTTCGCGAGTGCTGTCTTTGTTGATGTTCGCGCGAGTCTGACAATCTCAAGCTTGGCCTTGAGAATCTCGTCTGGTGCCTTCGCGATTCGGTGTTCTTCGACCCCCAGCCAGTCAGCGAACGCTACAGAATCTGCGAGGAGCCATGCCTCTGCTTCGTGGCGGGCCAATCGAAACGCCCAACCCTCAGCGGAGTTCGGAACTCCAAGCGACTTGACCACCTTGCCGGCGCATCTCGCGAATCGCTGTCCCTTGAAGTTCGGCATCGTCGGATCGCAGTCGCGCAGAACCCAGACCGGAGCCTTTGCCGAGGCCATCTGGTAGTAGGCGCGAAGGTTGGCGTCTATGGCGCTGTAGCCGCCGACAGGAATGACGTTCTCGGGGGCGAGGACGAACCCCGCATGCTGGGCGACACGAATCGCGACTTGAACGTCAGTTGTTCCTTCGACGTAGACGGTGAGCGCCATCTACCGACCCGAGAGAATGCCGACGAGCTTCTCTGCAGCCGGCGGTGCTGTGAGTCGTTCAAGAAGAGGCTCGAGTGAAAGCTGGTGCTTGAGGCTGTCGACCACCGTCTTCTCGTCCGGCCCCATCGTGACTACCGATGCTTCGGCGGTTCTCTTCTTCGAGGCTCGAATCAAGACCAACTCCTCAGCAGCGATCCCGACTTCACGGAACATAGAGAAGGCGTGAGTCGACAGAATGAGCTGCCGATCTCTGAGGTTTGCCTTCCCAAAGAGCGCCGGAAGTCTGGCAACAGCTGCAGCGTGCAGTGAAATTTCCGGCTCCTCGAGGAGCAGAGGGCCCTCTCCATCCAGAATTTCCCAGAGGAGAGCGATAACGCGCAAGGTTCCGTCGGAGAGGTACGCCTCCGTTTGAGCGGCAGCCTGATAGCGCCAGTGTTTGAC
>JBEOKA010000362.1:0-13155 GCA_040275325.1 Myxococcaceae bacterium
AGCACGGCTCGAAGAATCTCGTCTCGATCCGCCGACGACACGATTGGAAAGTGAATGCCACGAACGCCGAGCGCCGCGCGAAGCGCGATCACCGTCAGCCCCAGAATGCCTGACGTGGTGATCACGCCGACGCAGGTGATCGACTCGCGAAGCTGATCGAACAGCTCGAGCATGTGGTTCGGGCCATCCTCCGTCACCACTCGTGTGTTCGACTCGAGGATCAGCCCGGTGGGGCCGTTCGCGCAGCTGCGGGTGAAGGCGAGGGCGAAGCCCTTTCGGTCTGACAGCTCCCACCCCGTCTCGGGAATCGTCAGCCGCAAAACGCCTGGCTCGAGAAATTCGAACGGCACGGCTCACTCATGTCGACGAAAGCGGTCAAAGGCAAGTCAGCCGATGATCATGTCTTCGCGCTCCATGCGGCCCTCTTCGAAGCGGTTCAGGGTGAAGCGCTCGAACAGCTCGTCCGACTCGTTGGTCGCCATCCACGCGGCCATTCGTTCGGTGACCGCCGGCGCCATCATGAAGCCGTGGCCGACGAAGCCGCTGAGCTGCAGCAGGTTGGGGAGGCCCGGCGTTCGCCCGAGAATCGGCGAGTTGTCGGGGGTCACGTCGTACGGCCCCGACCACTGCCGAAGGATCTTCACACGCCCGACCTGGGGCATCTGCTCCGTCAGCGCCTGTGAGTAGCGGGTGAGGAAGCGCTGGGTCGAGCCCAGGTTCATGCCGGCCGGTTCGCGTGAGTCGCCCATGCCGCCGACGATCTCGCCGCGCATCGACTGCGAAAAGTAGAGGCCCGAATCGAGCACCGACACCAGCGGCCCGAGGAACGGCTTGAGCGGCTCGGTGGAGCAGATCTCATGACGGTGCGGCTCGTTCGGCAGATCGATGCCGGCGAGCGAGGCGATCTGCGGGCTCCAGGCACCGCCAGCGAGCACCACCGTCTCGCACTCGATGTCGCCGCGATCGGTGATCACCTTCTTGATGCGGTGCTGGCTCTGCTCGAAGCCGATCACCTTCGTGAACGTCTCGACCTTCACGCCCTTCTTCTGCGCGGCCGTCGCGTAGCCCCAGAGGAATGGCCACGGGAAGATCACGCCATCGAGCGGGTTCCACGCGGCGGCCTTCACGCCCGTCATCGTCAGCTCGGGCACGACCTCACGCGCGGCATCGGGCGTGAGGATCTGCGTCGGCACGCCGTGCTTGTTGTGCAGCTGGGCGGCGCGCTCGAGCTTCGAGACGACCGACTCTGACTTCGCGAGGAACAGGTAGCCGCCCTGGCGGAACCAGACGTTGATGCCCATGTCGCGGGCGAAGCGCTTCATCAGCTCGATCGAGCGCTGGGCGAGGGTGATCAGCGTGGGCGTGCCCCACTGCATTCGAACGCCGCCGCCGTTGCGGCCCGAGGCGCCCGCGCAGAGGTAGCCCTTCTCGAGCACCACGATGTCGGTCTCTCCGCGCTGCGCGAGGTTCCACGCGAGCGAGAGCCCGAGAATGCCGCCGCCGATGATGACGATCTTCGCCTTCGCGGGAACCGGCGCTTCGGGTTTGAGCGCGTGCTCGGTGAGGCCAATCGACTCCGGCACGCCGCCTCCCGGAGCGATGGCAGGATCGAACGACGCCGACGCCCACAACGAGAGCTCGGTCGGGAAGAGGGGAGGCCGCGGGGTGAACGGCATCAGCTGCGACGGCTTCGTCTTCGCCTTCGCTTCCAGCAGGCGGGCAACGGCCGTGAGGCACTGCTTGCCCTGGCACATCCCGGTGCCGAAGCCGGTGAAGCGCTTCAC
This sequence comes from Myxococcaceae bacterium, assembly GCA_040275325.1. Classification (GTDB taxonomy): domain Bacteria; phylum Myxococcota; class Myxococcia; order Myxococcales; family Myxococcaceae; genus Xiheimicrobium. The sequence goes on from JBEOKA010000362.1 coordinate 1,785, forward strand.
CGACTCGATGTCGCGGTAGCCCTTCTCGACCGCGTGCTCGACTTCCGAGACGGTGACGTCTTCACAGCAACAGAGGAGCGCTTTGCTCATGGCGTCGCTCCCTTGATGGCGCTGGCGATCGACTCGGCGGCGACGAGCCCCTGCTCGGTGGCGGCCGCAGCGCTCATTGGCCCACGGAGCTCACCCGCGACCCACACCGTGTCAGCGCTCTTTCCCGCTGAGTCGGCTTCGACGGTGAACAGCTGCGAGCGCGTGTCCCAGCCGACGCGGGCTCCGGCGGCGCGCGCGAGCTCGAAGGCAGGGCTCAGCGGCGCACAGAGCGCGACCGCGTCACAGTCGACCTTCTCGATGCGGCCCTGCTGCGAGACCGTGATCGCCTGCACGCTCCGAAGCCCGTGCGCTCGAACGGGCTCGGCCCCGACCGCGACGGCAGTGCCACCATTCGTGGTGATCAACTTCGCGAGCGACTTCGCTTCATCGGCGTCTCCGACCACCGCGATACGCTCGCCAGGCAGCACGCCGTGTCTGCGGATCATTCGGCTCACCGCGCGGCTCGCGAAGGTGCCTGGCAGATCGTTGTTCGGGAACGTCAGCAGCGTCGGCTGACCACCATTGGCGAGCAGCAACCGCTCATAGAAGACGAAGTGCAGGCGCTGGTGCTGCACGACCGCGAGGAACGGCTGGTGATCGTCCGCGAAGACGCCGACGACGGTGGCGCCAGTTCGAATCGACGCGCCTGAAGGGACGACGATCGCCGGTGCGCCTTCGTCACAGCCGTGGAGCAGACGCCCACCACACGCTCGATCGCGCTCGAACAGGGTGAACGCGACGTTGCGCTCGGCGAGCCGGCGGGCTGCAGCGAGGCCGGCTGCTCCTCCTCCGACGATCGCGACGGCCACACGCTCGACGATGGGCGGCTCACGCGTTGGCGCAGGCTTCTCGGGCATCAGGCCCAGCCCCGAGAGCTTGCGCGCCACCTGCAAAAGCACCTTCTCGATGACGGGCACGCCAGCGAGGAACTCGTGGTGGTTGAACCACTTCGAGAAGACGAGATCGGTGGCCTGCAGCACGTCGACGCTCGCGTCGGGGAACGCGTTCTGCCGCTCGACCCGCATGCCCGGCTTGATGTCGACCTGACACGAGGGCTGGTTCGGCACGCCGTCGACGCGCACGAGGCAGTGCGAGCAGCCGCCCGAGAGGCAGAACGGCCCGCGCGGCCGGTGGTACTTGATGGAGCGAGACAGCGTGGTGCGGCCCGCCGCGACGAAGGCGACCGCGATGGTGTCTCCGTCTTGTCCGGTGATCGACTCTCCATCGATCTCGAAGGTGACGGGGTGATTGATCGGCGTGATTCGGTGGCTCATGGGGCTGGAAGCTGGCGAACGACGGCGTCAACGAGGCGACCAAACGACGGGAACAGAACGACATGCCGTCTGAGGTCGAGGGAGCCCGCTGCCTCCCCCAGAATCAGGTCACGAGAGAGCCTCGCCCCGGAGCCCTTCTTGAGGGCCGTGCGGACATGGTCCTGAAGCGCATGCGGGAGCTTTGGCTCGAGATGTTCGATGAGCGATTCCAGATTCTGTTCGAGGAGGACGAGCTCTCGTCGTTGGGTTCGAGGCGCGACCGAAGAGAAGATGACCTCGAAGATCTGCTGTCGGCACGCTGTCCTCGGGAGTCTGCCGGGAAGGTGTTCTGGCAGTCTGTCGCGGTCGAGCAGGGCAATCAGGAACTCACCTGACGGGCCTCCCTCCATGGCGAACGCCTTGAGCGCATTGCCGACGTTCTTGGGCGTGTCGTGTCGAACGAGGTGATGAAGCACACTGTGCTCGTGATGGGGCGCTCGGTCGTTGACGCAATTGAGCAGCAGCTTGTGCAGCACCATGTCTGCGTTCTGCGCGCCGCGCCGATCTTCGTAGATCACGCGGACCAGCGGTTTTCCCACGCGCGTCACGAATCGCCCCGGAGTTCTGCGTCTCCGATGGATCGTCGAAGCTCAGAGAGCGTTCGCGGCTTCCAGCGCTCGAGGAATCCGGGGGTGAGCTGGTTCATCAGTGTCTTGCCCTCGACCTGAGACACGATTCGCACCTCATCCTCGGGGTGCTCCAACGCATCGAGAATGTCGTTCGAGTGTGTCGAGAGGATGACGGGGCTCTTGCTGCCCGCAGCATCAAGCAGGTCGAGGACTCGCACCGCGAGTCCCGGGTGCAGGTGAAGTTCTGGTTCGTCGATGAGAAGAACGGAGCGAGGTGCTGGCGCACGGGTCATCGCAACGAACGCAAGGTAGGCCAGTTGTCCATCACTGAGCGCCATCGCGGGTACCACTCGGCCATCAACATATCTGAGCGCGAGCGTCGCGAAGCCGCTGTCGGCGACGACTTGCACTGCCACGTCATCGACCTCTTCTCCGAGACCCAGGCGAACCAGCCGTCGGGTGATGTCCCAGTCGGTCGGGCCGGTGTCGTTCTTGAGCCCGTGGAACAGGCTCGCGAGATTGGTTGCTCCGTGCTCGAGGCGTTTGGCGGGGCCAAGTTGTGACGGGTCCCGAAGCGAAGCGCTCGATGCTCCGCTCAGCCCAGATCGCGACCGCTCTCGCTGACGCCAGAGCGCCGTTACCTCATGGCCCAGGTGAACTTCGATGCCGTCGAGAACGCGCCAGACTCGATCGACGATGCTGTTCGCCCGGCTGAAGGGCAACGCCGTTTCGGTTTGGCTGTCAGGCGCATTGAGCGTCGGATCTCTATGCGCGTTGCCGGTCGCGTGGCCGAGGGCTCGCTCGATCAGGAGAACCGGCTGGTCATTGAGGAGCGAGAGGCTCTCGAAGAACAACGCCGAACCCCAGCCAGGCTGCCCTCCGAAGGAGATCTTGTACGAGACCAGCTCACGACTGGGCTGGAGTTGAATCGTCGCCTCGAGCGTGACGACCGATTCGCCGCTCCGCACCATCGCACGGGCCCCGCCGTGAACTCGCTCAAGTTCCTGTGTGAACTGAGGGGCGGTCGCACGCCGCAGCAACTCGAAGCACTCGAGGATGGAGCTCTTGCCCCCACCGTTCTCCCCAACCAGAACTTGAAGCCCCTCGACGGTGACCGTGAGCGAAGCGATCGATCTGAAGTTGCGAATGTCGACGTTCAGCAAGCGATCCATGCTCCGCGTCATAGCCGGTCGCCTGTCCAGCTTCACTCCGAACCCGAGCCTTCAGCGCCACGGGTATCGCGCTGGTGGAGCGCCCACCCACCAGCGCTGGGCATCGGCCCCACGAAACGCCGCCTCGTCATCTGCCCGCTCGGGAGGCGTTCGCCACGGCCGAATCGAGTGCCCCACCTCGGCCCGCCGCGCGAACGTGCGCTTATCGACCCGGTGCTCCAGCAGGCGATCCTCCAGCACCGACAAGCCCTCGAGCGGGTGGATTCCTTCAGGCCACAGGCCGTCCCACGTCGCGGGCAGCAGCGTGTCCTTCGACCAGAGGTGTTCGATCAGCCGATCGACGAAGCGATGCGTCGCGGCCTCGAGGGTGCTGAACGCCTCCAGCTTCGACGCGGGCGCGACACCACAGGCGCTGCGCAGCGAGAACCGAAACTCGTTCAGCGTTCGAAAGCGGGCCTCGGGCAGCTGCGCCATCGCGCGCTCGAGCACGGCGATGACCTCGACACTGCTGCCCAGCTTCCACCCCGCAGCGAGGGGGCGCTCTGCCCGCAACAGCCCACCGACATGCCCGCCAGCCTCGGCCTCGAGCGGGTGCCAGCCGGTCAACAACCACGCGAGACAGACACCCAACTCGAAGATCAGCGTTCGTTCGGTGAGCGGCGCGCGCGTCACGTGCTCCGGAGAGAAGAGCATCGAGTGATCGTTCACGTCGCGGCCGGTGGCGAGCAGCGCGTTCAGCGCGACGGGCGCCAGCGTCAGGTCTCCTGTGAGTGACCAGCCGATGCCCTGTGGGCAGGGCGGCTCTTTCACCAGCTCGTCTCCACTTCGCTCGAACGCGTCGAAGAGCTGTTCAGCCAGGCGCAGCCAGGTCGGCACCGGCAGCACCCACCGCTCCTCGGCCAGGTTGCGAATGAGATCGGCGCCCGTGACGCCCACGAAGCGCTCGAGCACCAGCGAGAGGCGCGACGGATCGAGCTCGGCCTCGACGAGATCCTGCCAGGGCGGGCCGCGACGCCCATAGGCGCGAAGCCACGTCGTCAGGCGTTCGATCACCTCGTTCGTCATGGGCGCCGAGACGAGCTCGAGCGCGAGCGGGAAGGGCAGCTCGGAGCGTGGCTCGATCGCCCAGGTCTCGCTGTACGAGGTCGTGAGCAGGTGGTGCGCCGACACGGACCCAGAGAATCCGCCGGGCTTCGGCAGAGCTCAAGCCCCCCGGGCGCTACCCTTTCGGCATCACGCCGAACGCCACGAGCATCTTGATGAGAATGCCCAGAATCGACTCGCCCGCGATGAAGCCCGACGCGACCGGCACGGTGACAGCTGCCGCGGCCTTGTCGCCCTTCTTGCGGCGGTACCACTCGGCGACGGCAGCGCCGATGAACATCATGAAGGAGTTGTACGCGGGAATGACCATGGCGATGCCGAGGCCCGACGGAGACGGCACCCACGCCTTGGCCTTTTTCGGCAGCTTCACCTCGAGGATGGCCAGCGTCGTGCCCACGACGAGTCCGATGAGCGCTGCCCATCGCGCAGACGGGTGAAGCGCGTCGATGCCCGCCACCAGCATCTTCGACACGTTCGCCCACACGAGCGCGCCCGGAGCGGGGAACTCCTTCGACCCGAGCACGTCGGGGCTGGGCACCAGAATCATGAAGGCCGGCACCACCGCGAGCGAGCCAGCCACGACGCCAAAGAGCTGCGCGATCAGCTGCTGCCGGGGCCGCGCGCCGAGCAGGTAGCCGCTCTTGAGATCGGTGAGCAGATCGGCCGCGTGCAGTCCGACGCCGCCGGTGATGTTCGCGCTCATGATGTTGGGCGTGAGCGCCTTCGGGAGCAGCGCCGCATAGATGAGCTGCGTCACCGGCCCGAGCGCCTTCGTCGGGGTCACGTCGGTCTCACCCGTCACGCGCGCGGCGATGACGCCCATGAGCACCGACAGCGGCAGCGCGAGCGCACCAGCCCAGAGTGGAATGTCGAACGCGTACCAGCCGAGCAACACCACGGGCGGGCCGAAGATGAGAAAGCCGATCGGAAACCACGCGGCGGGAGGCTCGATGTTCGCGAGCGGGTCTTCAGCCTGCCCGGCCTTCTTCGGCCGAATCATCGCCATCAGCTCGGTCACGCTCTTCACCACGCTGCGCCACTGAAACGCGAACGACGTCAGGCCCGACGAGACGAGCACCGAAGCGCCCATCCACACCGTCCACCCGGCGATCGGCTTGTAGCCCGCGTCGGCGATCACGCCCGCTTCGTACATCGCGGGAGCGATCACGCCGAAGGTGAGGCCCGCGCCCAGCAACAACGACCAACCGGTGCGAAACGACATCAACGCGCCGGCGCCGAGCATGAGCACGCTGCCTTCGAGGGCCAGCGTCCACTCCGAGAACGTCTTGCCCTTCAGCGACAGCGGCAGGCTGAAGGTGCCGGGGAGACGAAACGGCATCCACCAGACGTTGGCGTCACGCACCCACGCGATGGTCGCGCCGACGATGGCCGAGAGCCCGAGCCACCTCGCCTGCTTCGCGCCGCTCTCGTCCTGGGCATGCAGCGCGCGAATCGTCTCGGCGGTGGCGGTGCCGGTGGGGAAGGGCAGCTGCTCCTGGTTGATGAGCTGGCGCTTGATCGGAATCGCCGCGAACACGCCGAGCGCCGCGATGCCGGCGAACCACAAGATCAGAATCCACGCGTCGGGGCGGGTACCGGTCAGCATCACCAGCGCCGGGAGCGCCGCCATGTTGCCGCCGCCCGTCATGTACCCGGCCGCAGACGCCACATCGCCCATCGCGTTGTTCTCGAGCTGGCCCAGGCCCTTCTTCGTCAGGCCCACCGCCTTGATGCCCGACAGCGCCGCCCACGCGATGATGCACGAGACGACCGTGACGCCGATGCTCCAGCCCGTCTTGAGCACCACGTACAGGTTCGACAGGCACATCACTGCGCCGATCACCATGCCGAGCAGCACCGCGCGAACCGTCAGCTGCGGCTCATTCGGACGGTACGTCTTCTCGAGCCATTCCAGTTCGGGGTTTGCCAAGCGCGCCCAGAGGGATTCGAACCCCCGACCCTCGGCTTCGAAGGCCGATGCTCTATCCAGCTGAGCTATAGGCGCAGGTGCTGCGGAGGGCGATGGACCGGGATTGAACCGGCAACCCCAGGATTCACAATCCTGTGCTCTACCAATTGAGCTACCACCGCCAGAAACGAACGAAGGAAATCGGCCGCGCACCTACCGGACGTGGCGAGCCCCGTCAACATGACAAGACGATGGGTTCTCGTTTCACGAGAGCCCCGAAACGGAAATTCGGGCGCCGGTGAGAACTCCTCATGCGAATTGGCCGCTGGTTCTCGAACCTGTTCCACCGCCGGGCGGTGTCTTCGTCCGAGCCTTCCGCCTCCACTCCACGACCCACCCAACCGGCCCGTTCCGGCTCCACCACCATTCCGGTCGATACGTTCGAGCCCACGGGCCCGATGCGCGTGTCGATCGGCAAGACGACGGGCTACTCGCCGCTCGAGAAGCAGAAGCTCGATCGCGCGATGGTGAAGCTGGGCGAGGTGCTGAGCAGCCGCGAGTTCAAAGACGCGGTGTTGAACCACACGTACGCGGGCAGGCCGGGCTTCGCGAGCGATAGCCGAACGCCGGCCGAGATCTACGCGGTGATTCGCGCGGGCAAAGAGAACTTCACGGCCGCGGCCGACGGAGAGGTCGATCTCAACGTCGCCCTCGAGAACTTCTCGTGGTTCCAGCGCAAGGTCGTTGGGTACACGACCGAGTCGAGCGACACGATCACCACGAACCGGCGCTTCTACTCGGGCTTCGACGAGAGCGAGATCGCGGGCCACCTCGGCCATGAGTGGCTGCACAAGGTGGGCTTCGAGCATGACTTCAAGGCGACCGCGCGTCGGCCGTATTCGGTGCCGTACGCGCTGGGAGATCTGATCGAAGAGCTCGCGAGCAAGCCGTCGCTCACGCCGCTCTGAATCACTCGATCATGATGGGCGCGCAGGTCGACACGCCTGCGCCCACGATGCGACGGCCCGAGTTGGGAATCGGAGTCGTCACCGCGCCGGTGGTGCCGTTCATCCGGTAGACCGTCGTCGAGGTCTCGCCCTGGCGCTGCAGGAAGATCCAGAAGTCTCCGCCCCAGAACGCGAACGCCCAGGCCGTTGGAGTTCCCATCAGCGACGGCGCTGGGAAGCTGCGCACCGCCATGCCGTTCGTCTTCGAGAGCTCACTCACGAGCGGCGGGCTCACGTTGGGAAAGAACGCCCACAGGTGCGCGTCGCCGGTGCCAGTCAGCTCGGGTGCGCCGTTCAGCTGCGCACGGAGCGTCACCGCGTACGGCGCCGTCGTCGACAGCGTGCCGAACTGGCTCGTCGTGAAGTTCGAGCTCACCGCGTTGCCCGCGATGTAGAGCGTGTCGGTCGTTCCGCCGGCGGTGTCGGTGACGAAGCCCATGCCGTACACCTTCGCGTTGTTCGGGCTGGTGACGGCGATGCGTGTGCAGGCGAGGGTGTTCACGTCGACCCGAAAGAGCTCTCCGTTGCCGTAGACGACCCACGCCTTCGCCTGGCGATCGACCGACATCGAGAACGGCGTCGCGCCTCCAGCGGCAGGGCAGGCGAGGCGGCCTTTGTCGGTGAAGGCGCCGGGCATGCCGGCGAGGCGGGGGTTGAAGCTCGAGAAGGTGCCGTTGGAGTCGACGACGTAGACGAGCTTGGCGTCGTCGGAGCACGGGTCGATGAAGCCTGCGTCACTGGTTCCGGTTCCACCGCCTGTCGCCGATCCGCCAGCGGAAACGGACCCGCCAGCCGCATTGCCACCAGCCGTCGCGCTCCCACCACCGGTCGATCCCGGAATGCTGCACGCTCCGGAAGCGCAGGTCTGGCCCGCCGCACACGTGTTGCACGAGGAGCCGTTTCGCCCGCATTGGGTCGCGTCGGTGCCGGCAACGCAACGATCGTCACGCGAGCAGCAGCCCATGCATGTCATCGGCGTGCAGGTGCCGCGCGTTCCACAGCTCGCGGCCAGCGTCGTCAGCCCAGCGAGCAGCACCAAACGGATCGTCATGTCACGAGTGAAGCAGATTCACGGGGCGAAGCCGACCGGTGTGCGGGTCGATCGCGGGATCGTGGAACTGCTCCTGCGGCTCGGTCACGACGAGCCGTGCCCGCTGCGGAGCCGGACCCACGCGCACCGTCATGCCCGAGGTGAAGCGCAGACAATCAGCCTCCATGCCGTCAGAGAAGATCGTTCCCGACTGCGGCATCAGCGACTCGATGTGCAGCTGCGCTTCGTGCTCGAGCCAGCCCACGACGTTCGTCGCTTCGGAGTGCTTCGAGATGAACGGCTCGCGCACCACATAGAAGAGGCGCGGGTCGTTCCACGGCATCGAGAGCGGGCTGATCGATCGCCCTCCGAAGAACGCGCCAACCCGCTCGGCCATGTTCCGCACCGACGAGAGCCACCCGGTCGAGCCAGCGCCGGTCGACACGATCACGCCGCTCGAGGACTGCCGCTCGGCCGGGGGCGCCTTCTTCTTCGCGGGAGAAGACGTCCACAGCCGGTAGTGCGCCGACTGATGAGTCGTCTCCCCGATGAAGAGATCGTTGAAGGCGAGCAGCGTCTGCCCATCACTCGTCTGGGCCCGCGCGAGCGTCACCTCGGCGAGCGGCATCTTGCCTTCGATGGTGCGCGTCACCGCCACCCGCACGTCGTCGACGTCGAACGGCAGCAGCTGGCCATCGAACCGGTTCGGGTCGGGGTTCACGCCGAGCAGCGGCTGGGCGCCGATGTACTTCGCGGTGTTCGCGACGAGCCCGTCTTGCCCGGCCGCGATGACGAGATCGCTCGGCCCGAAGTGGTACGTCGACAGCAGCGATCGATCGAGTCGCTGCACCGGGAGCCCGAGGTCGAGCTGCTTCTCGAGTTCATCGATCGCCTCGCGGTAGACGTCGTCTTCATCGGCGTAGTCCTCGAAGTCGAGGCCCGCGTGCTCCAGGTAGAACTTCGCCTGGGCGCGCGTGTTGAACCGCTCGATGAGCCCCTGCAGCCGGGTCTTACGGGTGACGAGCACGAGCTTTTCGAACATGGCGGCTCCTCACTTGCCGTTGGGCAGGGCAGGCTGCATCAGCGACTTCAGGAGATCGGGGCTCATGTTCAGCTCACCGATCTTGTGCGCGTTCTCGGCGAGCTCGCGGAAGGCGACGGCGATCATCGACGCGGGATCCATGCGGGCGCTCGAGAGGGCCTGCAGCGTCTTCCAGTCCAGCGCGCGAATCGGCCCGAGCGTCTTGTCGAGCGTGTACGCCTGCGCATCGGCCAGCGTGCGCTCGTTCGAGGCCTTCTGCTCGAGCAGCTTCTCGCGCTCCTTCTCCATCGCGATGTCGGCGGCCATCTTCGTCTCGCGAATGTGACGGCGCTTCGTCTCGACCATGATCTCGGTCTCGAGCTCGCTCTGCTTCACGCGGCGCTCCTGCTCGACGGCGGCGTTGCGGCGCTCGTAGATCGCCTCGTCGCTCTGCCGCTGCAGCCCTTCACGCGCTTCAGCTTCGAGGGCGCGCGCCATCTCTGGCGTGGGTCGCACTGACAGCACCGACACGCTCAACACCTCGACGCCCAGCATCTGCACGACCTCGGTCGAGCGCAGGCCGGTGATGACTGCCTTCTCGAGCTGCTCCGAGCGCGTCAGCCCCTCGCGCAGGCCCCACTGCTGCAGCGACGTGCGGGTCAGGATCTGCGCTGCGTACACCAGCCGCTCAGTCAGCTTCTGCGGGTCTTCGGAGCGATACGCGCCGACGGCGGTCACCGAGTAGTCCATGAGGGCCGCGAGCTTCTTCGGCTCGGCCACCCGGAACGTGAGCTGGCCCTGCACGGTCACCTGCTGGAAGTCGGCGGTCACCTCAGTGAACGCAAATGGAACGTCGACGCTCGCCATCGGCACAGCCACCAGCGTCGTCGTCGGCTCCCAGTAGAAGAAGGAGAGCCCTGCGCCCTCACGCTTCAGCCGGCTGCCCTTGAACTGCATCACCCACGTCGTCGGCGCTGCCTTCATGTACCTGATCACGTGTGACCTCCGTTTGAGTCGATATGACTCTAACGACGACAGCAATAGAGTCAAGCTGACTATTTCGTGGTTCGAGGCACACTGGGCTCCATGAGCTGGGTGAAGAAGGACGACGGCCGGCAGGATCACGAGTGCGATCGGTGCCGCGCGCACCCGACGGCAGCGCTTCCCTTCAAGGCGTGGGCGGTTTTCCTGCTCCCACCGCCCGAGAACGCGAAGCACTTTTGCCCCAACTGCTTGCCCGCGCTCCGTGTGGCGATCGATCAGGCAATCGCGACGACGACGCTGTGAGACGGGAAGAAGGCCCGGGGCAGGGCGTTCAACGCCGCTCAATGCTCCGAGACGCGCAGGCGGGGCAGCGCTAGAGGACCCCCGCATGTTGCCCTATCTCGAGTTGCCGCAGCTCTCGTTGCCGCTCGGCCAGAAGATCGACATCTTCGGTGTGCTCTCGACCATCTGCGTCGGTGTCGGCGCCGTGCTGGCTGCGAGGGCCGCGCGCAAGTACGGGCCAGGAGACGATGAGCCGCTGCGTGGCGTGGTGACGTGGGCGGTGATGTTCGGCCTGTACGGCGGTCACCTGCTCCACCTGTTCGGCTACCACCCCGAGCTGCTCAGGGCCGATGACCCGTTCCTGGTGCTGCGGTTCTGGGAGGGCCTGTCGTCGATGGGCGGCGTGCTCGGCGCGCTCATCGGCATCTTCGTGTACTTCCGCCGCATCAAGACGCCCGTCATGCCGTACCTCGATGCGCTCGCGCTGGGCACGGCTCCGGGCTGGGCGATCGCGCGCGTCGGCTGCTTCTTCGTGCACGATCACCCGGGCGTGAAGACGGACTTCTTCCTGGCGGTGAACTACCCGGGCGGGCCCCGACACGATCTCGGGCTCTACGACGTGGGTGTGCTGCTGCTGTTGACGGTGATCTTGTACGTCGCGTCGACCTTCAAGCCGAAGCAGGGCCGGTTGATGGGGATTCTCGCGGTGACCTACTCGGCGAGCCGCTTCGGCCTCGATTTCCTGCGGGCGTCAGACTTGTCGTTCGTCGACCGTCGCTACTTCGGTCTCACGCCGGCGCAGTACATCGTCGTGGGGTTGTTCGGGGTGGGGGTCTGGTTGCTGACGAGACCAGCCGCTGAGGTTCAGCTGATCGAAGTCACAGTGCCGA
>JBEOKA010000363.1:0-17372 GCA_040275325.1 Myxococcaceae bacterium
CTCAGGTGAACCAGGTTGCGATGAACGACCTCGATGGCCCGAGACCACCGACCGCCAAGGGGCGGGGCTCGTTTCAGCCCACAGATAGTTAGATAGTCTATCTAATCATCTCGCGTTCGGTGACGGCCGCCTGCCTGATTGTCGCCGGGCATATCCCACACACTGGCTCGGCGCGTGTGGTTGCCGGCGGACATCGCGAGCGGACATGGCCCAGAGCTCCGACCGGTCGTCGGTGTGCAGGCTCGGCGTCATTCTGCGGGCCCCGCGGCTCTCGATGCTTCGGAGCCACGTCTGCGACGCTCTCGCTCATTCCGTGCAGCGGTTCGTCTGCTCACCGCGACTTGAGCCACGCGACGAAGGCCATCGCGACCTCGCGCTCATGCTCGGGCGGTCGGCCCGTCAGCGCATCGAGCTGGTAGTGCATCACGCACCCGCCCTCGCGCGTCTCGAACCAGATGTTCCCCGACACGCCGTCACGCACGCCCGACGACGGCACCCATCGCGCCTTCAGGTTCACGTCGTCCCACGCGTAGACGAGCGCGTACGCGAGTGTTTCGCCGAACTCGTAGAACACCTCGAGCGCCCGCCCGTTCGCGTCGGCCCGAACCAACTTCACCTTCTTCAGCCCTGGCACCCAGCGACGCTGCTGCTCGACATCGGTGAACGCGCGAAACGCATCGGCAGCAGAGAGGGCGAGCGGCTGAACTTCCATGGCGCGCGCAGTGTGCCGTCAGCGACAGGAGCCGCTGTGACGACCTCGTAACATCGTCATGGAATCGCGACGTCGAAGCCGACGAAGACGTCTCCGAGCTGCTTGTCGACCTTGCCCTTCACCGCTTTTCCACCGAGCGCCTTCGCGAGCGTCTCGGCCGCAGCCATCGTCTTCGCATCTGCCCGCACCACGACGCCCGGAGCCGCCTTCGCCGACTCGGACGAGCCCGTCACCGCGAAGCCCGCGCGCTCGATGAGCAGCTCCTTCTCATTCCGCTGCTCGGGCGAAGCCACGAAGACGAACGCCGTCGGCCCGACGAACGCCTCGACCATCTCGGACGACACCGGCTCTCCACCGCCCGCCTCCATCGTCAGCACGAACACCGCGCGCCGCCCCGTCGGGTCGACGAACACCTCGGCCGTCGTCTTGCGAACCTTCTTCCCCAGGTTCTCGGCCAGCATGCTCGCCTTCGTGTGACTGACGCCGAGCCGCTCCGTCACCAGCTCGACCTTCACCGCCTTGCCCGTGCCGCCCCACCCCGTCGCCGGCTTTCCATCGGCGCGAATCGAACTCTTCACGCCGTCGAGCGACGTCAGCTTCACGATGGGGTTCGCCTGCTTCCACGCCTCCCACTTCGCGACGTCAGGGCCGGGCTTCAGCGGCCCCTTCCCGTCGAGCGGACCGACCTCGAGCTCGAACTCCACCTCGGTCGCCTGAAGCTGATGCCGGCTCACCGCCAGCTTCGCGAGGTGCGGAGCGTCGCCCCACGTCACCCTGCGCGTCGTGAGCCAGACGGTGCGATCGCCGTCTTTCGTGAACCCGAGGAACTCGCCCTCATCGAACGTGAGCGGAGCACCAGTCAGCACGAGCGCAAGAGCGAGGGTCGAGAGCATGCGGGGCATTGTCGTGACCAACGTTCGCTTCGCAACGAAATCCGAGGGGCGGGCGCGCGCGCGGTCGACCGCTCCGGTGCTATTGGCCGCCGCATGAGCGCTGCGCCTCAGCTGACCTCACGCCCCAACCCCATCGACCGCATTCGGGTTCTCGAAGAGCTCGGGCCCCGGCGTCTCACGGGCACACCGACCGAGCGCGCGGCACAGGAGCTGCTCGGCAAAGAGCTCGCCGACCTCGGCTACCAGCTCGAGTGGCGCAGCTACCGTTGGTCGCAGAGCCTCTACGCGGTGCTCATGTTCCACTTCGGGCTCGCGGCGCTGGCGACGGGCATCGGCTTCGCAGCGCCCTGGGTCGGTGCGGCGCTGCACGCCCTCGTCGCCGTCTCGTACACGCTCGAGTCGACGCGGCGTGCGTTGCTCCTCCGCAGCCTCTTCCCCAACATCACTTCACAGAACCTGCTCGCGACCCTGCCTGCGCGGGGTGAACGCAAGAAGCGCCTCGTGCTCATCGCGCACGCCGACGCCGCGTACACGGGGCTCGTCTTCACGCCCGAGCTGATCAAGGTCGCGACGAAGCAACCGCCGCCTGGCCTGGGCTGGTTCAAGAAGCAGCTCGGCCTCGCGACCGCCACCGTCGCGGTGCTGGCCATCGTCGAGGTCATCGCCGCAACGGGGCTCTGGGCCGCGCCGGGTTGGCTGCGTGGGCTGCTCTCGATTCCCGCCGTGCTCACGTTCCTCTTCAACGTCGACGTCGTGCTGCGAAACCGCGTGGTGCCCGGAGCGTGCGACAACCTGTCGGGCTGCTCTGCATCAGTCGAGCTCGCGCACCGGCTGCAGGGCCGCCTGCCCGACGACGTCGAGTTCGTCATCGTCATCTCGGGCTCGGAAGAAGCCGGCACCGGGGGAGCGCTGCGCCTCGCCGAGCAGCTGATGAAGACGAAGGAGTGGACGCCTCAGGACACCACGGTGCTCGGCCTCGACACGCTCTCGAACGGAACCTTGCGCATGCTCGAAGAAGGCGAGCTGTGGCCGGTGCCGATCCCCGCGCACCTCGAAGCGGCCGTCATCGCCGAGAACCAGGCCCAACCCGAGCTGCCGCCCGTGACGAAGTACGTGATTCCCACCGGCGCGACCGACGTGCTGCCGTTTCTCGTGCGCGGCTTCCCCGCCATGTCGCTCACCTGCATCGACCCCATCATCGGCGCGCCGCGCCACTACCACCGCCCGTCGGACTCCTGGCGCAACATGGACGTGGCCCAGCTCGAGGCGAGCATCGACTTCGCCGAGCGACTCATCGTGCGGCTCTCGAAGTAGAGAGCGCGCATGCGAATTCTCCACACGATGCTCCGCGTTGGCGATCTCGACCGGTCTCTCGCCTTCTACGTCGACGTGCTGGGCATGAAACTGCTCCGCAAGAAGGACTACCCCGACGGCCGGTTCACCCTCGCCTTCGTCGGCTACGGCCCCGAGAGCGAGCAGGCCGCCATCGAGCTCACCCACAACTGGGACACGCCGAAGTACGAAATCGGCACCGGCTACGGCCACATCGCCCTCGAGGTGCGTGACGCGTACGCCGCGTGCACCGACATCAAGCAGCGCGGAGGCGTGGTGACTCGCGAGGCCGGCCCCATGAAGCACGGCACCACCGTCATCGCCTTCGTGCAGGACCCCGACGGCTACAAGATCGAGCTCATTCAGAAGTGACGGGCGCTTTCTCGAAGGCTGAGAACGAAGAACCAACGGGCGCTGGCGGCCGAAGCCCTGATGAGAAGAGGATGCCCACCGTGACGCCCCCGCACATCAGAGTCCTTCCGCTGTTCTTCGCCACGCTCGTCGGCTGCACGTGTGGCCCGACCAGCAAGGTCTGCCGCACGTCGGTCGACTGCAACGCCGGGCAGGTATGCATTCAAGGCCAGTGTCGCGCAGGCACGGCCGAGCCGGTCGTCGACGCAGGGCGCGGCGGTGGCGCAACGGGTGGAGGTTCGGCTGGTGGTTCGGCGATGGCGGGCGGCTCGAGCAGCGCTGGCGGCGCGGCGACAGTCGACGCGGTCGCGGTCGAGATCGATCCACCCATGGCCACCATCACGACGACGCCCGGCAACGCGATGTCGACGATGTTCACCGCGAAGCTGCGCCTGCGCGACGGCAGCTTCCGCACCACCGGCGTGATTCCCACCTGGAGCACGATGTCGAGGCAGTACGGCGACATCGACAGCGTCACCGGCGAGTTCAACGCCACCGGCGCTCAGGGCGGCGTCGCCACGGTTCAGGCGTCGGTCGTCGCTCCCGGTACCGCCACCACCCTCGTCGGCACCGCGACCGTCACGATTCAGATCATCCGCACCGTCACCGGCCCGGGCGTGCCGCCCACGGTGCTGCAGAACTTCAACACGCTGCTGCCCTTCGACGCGGCGCAGTCGGCCAACCTGCTCTACCCGCTCGACCACGCGGTGATGCCGCAGAACGTGTTCGCCGCCGACCTGCAGTGGAGCAACGGCGACCCGGGCGATCTCTTCCGCGTGAAGCTCACCAAGCCGAACATCGAGGTGAACGCGTTCTTCATGCACACCGGCGCGGGCTTCGACAACCACTGGCTCGTCGACAGCGCCGCGTGGCGGGCCTTCGCGCAGACGAACCCCGACGTCGAGGGCGTCATCACCGTCGACCGCTGGGTCGCCGCGACGCAGACCGCGTACCGCTCGAACGAGGTGCGCGTGAAGTTCGCGAAGGCCGCGCTCGCGGGCAGCGTCTACTACTGGGCCGTGAACGAGGGCCGCGTGTACCGAATCGATGACGGCACCAACACGCGCGTCGCCTTCATGCCCAGCCCTCCGCCCGTGCCCGGCAGCGAAGTGGCGCGTTGCATCGGCTGCCACACCGTCTCGCCGAGCGGCCGCTACATGGCCGGGCGCATGGGCGGCGGAGACAACTTCGGCACGGTGTTCGACCTCACCGCGAACCTGTCGAGCGACCCGCCGCCGAGCCTCTTCAGCACCAACCAGCAGAAGTGGTGGCTGTCGACGTGGAGCCCGAGAGAAGACCGGCTCGTCGTCACCACGGGACCAGACCCGACCGGCTTCTCGCTGCTCAACCCGATGACGGGCGCGCTGGTGCAGCCGCTGGGTGCTGGGCTGCCCGCCAACAACGTCACGCAGCCAGCCTGGTCGCCCGATGGCACAGCCGTGGCCTGCGTCTCCAACGTCTCTGACTGGGGCGTGAACTATACCGACGGCACGATCTCCCTCATCCCCGTGACGGGCCCCGACACCTTCGGCCCGATGCAGCCGATCTTGTCCGGCACCAGCCCCTCGATTCCGAACCGCGACCCGAGCCACCGCGCGCCGTCGTACCCGGTGTGGACTCCCGACTCCCAACGCCTCGTCTTCGCGCAGGGCGTGTCGGCGCGCTCGTCGCTGCAGCCGGCGAACCTGTACATCATGCGGCGTGACGGCACCGACGTGCGGGCACTCGCGAAGGCCAACGGTGGCCTGGGCCTGTCCTTCGAGCCGCGCTTCTCGCCCTTCGACTCGGGCGGGTACTACTGGCTCGCGTTCCTCTCGCGGCGCAACTACGGCAACGCGCAGGCAGGCACGCAGGGCGCCAACCGCGAGCAGATCTGGGTCACCGCCATCAAGAAGAACCCGATGCCCGGCGAAGACCCGAGCGAGGTCGGCTACTGGCTGCCCGGCCAGTCGGCGCAGTCGCGCAACATCTCGGCGTACTGGGCCGCGCGCGCGTGCCGGTCGACCGGAGCGACGTGCAGCGTGAACTCGGAGTGCTGCACCAACGAGTGCCGGCCACCCGCGGGTGGTGGCCCGTCGGTGTGCTCTCCGCCGCCAGCGAACATGTGCCGCGTGCAGGGCCAGAGCTGCAGCATGACCAGCGACTGCTGCTCGATGCTCACCTGCACCAACAACGTGTGCTCGGGCGAGATCAACTGACCGCTAGAAGCGGCCCTGCAGCGCCAGTGTCGAGGTCGTCGCCAGCGCGGCCCGCCGGAGTCAGCGGCAGGGGGTCGGTGAGGAGCGCCTCCATCAGGTCGACGGCCACATCGACTTCGCCCACCACCGTGAGCTGCTCCACCGGGTTCCACCGCAGGGCCAGCTTCGCGCCCAGCGTGGGCCGCGTCGCAGGGTCTCCTGCAACCAACCGCGACCGCCCGCCTTCCCGCAGCACCAGCACCGACGACGCGAGGCCCGGCGGTGGGGCATTGCCACCAAAGAACTGAGAACGAACGGTCGCAGGCTGCACGACCCGCACCAGCAGCTGAGGCGTGAGCTTCGCGCCGGCGAAGGAATGGTCTGCGCCGAGGTACCCCGCCAGCAACGGCGTCGACGAGCCGGCGCCAGAGAGCAGCGTGTTCACCAGCAGGACCTGGTCGAACGTGAGAAAGGCCGAAGACTGCGCTCGCGCCGTGAGGAAGAACCGGGAGCGCTTCCACCGAAGGCGAGCCTGCAGGTCGACCCAGCCTGGCAGCAGCGAACTCTCGCCCGGTGGCATCGACCCGCGCGTGACGAACTGCGTGCCTGCGCCGACCTCGACCGACACCGTGACGGCAAGGCGCTCGAGTGGAGCCGCCGGCGGGGCGAAGAAGCGCGCGAAGCGGGTCGGGTCTTGCGCGTAGGTCACCAGGTCGAGCGCCGCGGGCACCTCTTCTCCCAGGTGAAAGACGCCCTGACCCGCCGCGACGAACCCCCACTGCAAAGGCTCGCTCATCATGCTGAGCGCCGGAGGGCCGTACTGCGTGCGACCTGCTCTCGCCTCGAGCCGAACACGCTCACCGCTCCACCCCACCCCGCCGAGAACCTCTGGGTAGACCACCGGGGAAGCGATCGTCAGGCCGAGGTTCACCGGTGAGCCAAACGAGAAGCGCGCCGCAAGCCACGCATGAACTGTGTCGCCCCGCACGTCGAACGACAGGACTGGCGCTTGAACCCGAGTCACCGCGTTGGCCCAGTCGAACGACACCAGCCGGCTGTTGGCCTGAAACGGGTACAGGCGCGCCGCGAACCTCGGGCCCGTGCCGGCGAGCGGTTGGCTCTCGAACTCGAGAAAGCTGGCGAGGTCTTGCAGTGAGACGGTCGCAGCTGCAGGCACGCCCTGGCCCGGGAGCGGCGTGTTGCCCAGCTGCGGCATCACGAGCAGGGGCACCCAGCGGGCCCTCAGCGTACCGACCGACCAGCTTCGCTCGAGGTCGAGGGAGGCCGAGACCTGCGGCGAGAGCGACACGAGGTTCGTCGTCGAGCTCGGGAGGTCCTGCGTCGAGAGCGTGACGCCTGCGGTGGCGCTCGTCGACAGCTCGATTCTTCCAAGAACCATCAACAGCGTGAGCGTGACCATGACGGCTTCTTGCCACAGACGCCGTCACAGGAATGTCGATCTCCTCGCGGTCGCTGGCGCTATGAGGGCGCCATGCTCACGCTGCATGGGCCGTCGCCGTTCACCGCTGCCCGCCTGGCGCGCCGTCACAAGCGCCTGCGCGACTCGAACCCGAACCTCTCGCAGAGCACTGCGACCTCGGTCTTCTTCGTCGACGTGAACCGAACGCCGACCGAGCCCGAGCGACATCGTCTGGAGCAGCTGCTCGGCGCCTCCACCACACCGCACGGTGGGCCAGGAGCGCTGCGGCTCGTCGTGCCCCGCCTCGGCACCGTCTCTCCCTGGTCGTCGAAGGCGACCGACATCGCGCGCAACTGTGGCCTCTCGTTCGTCACCCGCCTCGA
The DNA here is from genome assembly GCA_040275325.1 of Myxococcaceae bacterium. Taxonomy (GTDB): domain Bacteria; phylum Myxococcota; class Myxococcia; order Myxococcales; family Myxococcaceae; genus Xiheimicrobium. The sequence goes on from JBEOKA010000363.1 coordinate 7,329, forward strand.
GCGCGGCACGGCCTGGCATCTCGTCGGAGACGTGACCGACGAAGCGGCGCTGCGCAGCGGCCTGCATGACCGCATGACCGAGTCGGTGCTGTCCTCCCTCGCCGACGCGAGCCGGCTCTTCGTGCACCATGAGCCGAAGAAGCTGAGCACCGTGCCTGTGCTGAAGAACGGCCGGAGCGCCCTGGAGCACGCCAACCGCGTGATGGGCCTCGCGCTCGCTGACGACGAGCTCGACTACCTCGTCGACGCGTTCACGAAGCTGGGGCGCGACCCGTCAGACGTCGAGCTCATGATGTTCGCGCAGGCCAACAGCGAGCACTGCCGCCACAAGATCTTCAACGCCGAGTTCGTCGTCGACGGCGTGCAGGCCGAAGACTCGTTGTTCAAGCTGATCAAGCGCTCCACCGCGGCGTCACCGGGCGGCGTCTTGAGCGCGTACAAGGACAACGCGGCGGTCATCGCGGGCAACACGGCCGGCCGGTTCTTCGCGCACCCCGACGACGGCACGTACCGCACCGAGATCGAGCCGATGCCGATTCTCGCGAAGGTCGAGACGCACAATCACCCGACGGCGGTCTCTCCGTTCCCCGGCGCGGCGACGGGCTCGGGCGGAGAGATTCGTGACGAAGGTGCCACCGGTCGCGGCTCCAAACCGAAGGCCGGCCTCGTCGGCTTCTCGGTGTCGAACCTGCGGCTGCCCGATGCGGTTCGCCCGTGGGAGATCGATCACGGCAAGCCCTCACGCATCGCGAGCGCGCTCGAGATCATGACCGACGGCCCGCTCGGTGGCGCCGCGTTCAACAACGAGTTCGGCCGGCCTGCGCTGGTCGGAACGTTCCGCACCTTCGAGCAGGAGATCGCGTCTTCGTCAGGCAAGGAGCTGCGCGGGTACCACAAGCCCATCATGATCGCCGGCGGGCTCGGCCACATCCGCCCGCAGCTCGTCGAGAAGGGTTCCATTCCGGCTGGCGCGGCCATCGTCGTGCTCGGCGGGCCCGCGATGCTCATCGGTCTCGGTGGAGGCGCCGCGTCGTCGGTCGCCTCGGGAACGTCAGCGGAGGATTTGGACTTCGCCTCGGTGCAACGTGACAACGCCGAGATGGAGCGCCGCTGTCAGGAGGTCATCGACCGCTGCTGCGCGCTCGGTGAAGCGTCTCCCATCGTCTCGATTCACGACGTGGGCGCGGGCGGGCTGTCGAACGCGCTCCCCGAGCTGGTGAACGAGAGCCAGAAGGGCGCGACGTTCGACCTGCGCAAGATTCCCTCTGACGAGCCGGGCATGTCGCCGCTCGAGCTGTGGTGCAACGAGTCGCAGGAGCGCTACGTACTGGCCATCGAGGCCGCCGCCCTTCCCCGCTTCGAGGCGCTGTGCCGTCGTGAGCGCGCGCCGTTCGCCGTGCTCGGCCACGCGACGACCGAAGGCCGGCTGGTGGTGAAAGACCCGCTCTTCTTCGACTCGCCCATCGACGTGCCGCTCGAGGTGATTCTCGGAAAGCCGCCGCGCATGCGCCGCTCCGCCGAGCACCAGCGCGTCACGCACCGGCCGCTCGAGCTCGCGGGCCTCGACCTGAAAGAAGCGCTTCGCCGCGTGCTGCTCTTGCCGACGGTGGCCGACAAGTCGTTCCTCATTCACATCGGCGACCGCTCGGTGACGGGCCTCGTGGCGAGAGACCAGCTCGTCGGCAGGTTCCAGGTGCCCGTCGCCGACTGCGCCGTCACGATGACGAGCTACGACGTGTTCTGCGGTGAGGCGATGTCGATGGGTGAACGCGCGCCCATCGCGTGTCTCGACGCGGCGGCGGCGGCGCGCATGGCGGTCGGTGAAGCGCTCACGAACCTCGCCTCATCCCGGGTGGCGAAGCGCGGCGACATCAAGCTCTCGGCGAACTGGATGGCCGCTGCCGGCTGGCCTGGTGAAGACGCGCGCCTCTTCGACGCCGTCAAAGCCGTCGGCGCCGAGCTGTGCCCTGCCCTCGGCATCGCGATTCCCGTCGGCAAAGACTCGATGTCGATGCGCACGCAGTGGAGCGCGAGCGGTGAATCGAGGAGCGTCGTCGCGCCGGTCTCGCTCGTCATCAGCGCGTTCGCCCCCGTGACCGACGTGCGAAAGACGCTCACGCCCGAGCTCTCGCTGGAGGACGGCCCGACGAAGCTCATCGCCGTCGACGTCTCGGGTGGAAAGCACCGGCTCGGCGGCAGCGCGCTCGCGCAGGTCTTCAACTCGGTTGGCGCCGTGGCTCCCGATGTCGATGACGCCAGCGCGCTCGCCCACTTCTTCGACACCGTCCAGGCGCTCAACGAAGCGGGCAAGTTGCTCGCGTACCACGACGTCTCCGACGGTGGCCTCGTCACCTCGCTGCTCGAGATGGCGTTCGCGACAGGCTGTGGGCTCGAGCTCTCGCTCGATGGCCTGAAGGGCCACACGCTCGAGGTGTTGTTCTCGGAGGAGCTCGGCGCGGTCGTGCAGGTGCGCGAGGCCGACGTCGCCCACGTCATCAGCGCCTTCTCGGCGAAGGGCGTCACCGCCACCGTCATCGGCCGGCCAGTGAGCGACGAACGCATCACCATCGCCCGTGACGGCCAGCTCGTCTTCGAGGACGACCGCCACTCGTTGCGCGCGCTCTGGAGCGACACCTCGTGGCGCATGCAGCGCCTGCGCGACGACGCCGCCTGCGCCGACGATGAGCACGCGCTGCGCACCGACGAGTCGTTCACCGGGCTGATGGCACGGCTCTCGTTCGACCCCGGCGATGACGTCACGCGCGTCGTCAGCTCGTCGAAGAAGCCGAAGGTGGCCATCCTCCGCGAGCAGGGCGTCAACGGGCACGTCGAGATGGCGTGGGCCTTCACGCGCGCGGGCTTCACGGCGGTCGACGTGCACATGAGCGACCTGCTCGAAGGCCGCGTCGACCTGAAGGGCTTCACGGGGCTCGCGGCGTGTGGCGGCTTCTCGTACGGCGACGTGCTCGGCGCAGGCGTTGGCTGGGCGCGCTCGATTCTCTTCAACGACAAGGTGCGCGAGCAGTTCCGCACGTTCTTCCATCGGCCCGACACCTTCAGCCTGGGCGTGTGCAACGGCTGCCAGATGATGTCGCAGCTCAAAGACCTGATCCCCGGCGCTGACGCGTGGCCGCGCTTCGTGCGCAACCGCTCGGAGCAGTTCGAGGCGCGCCTCGCCATGGTGCGCATCGAGAAGAGCCCGTCGATTCTCTTCTCCGGCATGGAGGGCACCATCGCGCCCATCGCCGTCTCGCACGGAGAAGGCCGAGTCGAGAGCCACGCCCTCACGGCGCTCGACGAGTCAGGCCTGGTCACCGCCCGCTTCGTCGACCACACCGGCGCGCCGACCGAGCGCTTTCCCCTGAACCCCAACGGGTCCCGCGCGGGCATCACCGCGGTGACGACGACCGACGGCCGCGCGACGATTCTCATGCCGCACCCCGAGCGGGTGACGCGCTCGGCGAACCTCTCGTGGCACCCCAGGCGCTGGGGCGACGACAGCCCGTGGCTGCGGCTCTTCCGCAACGCGCGCGTGTGGGTAGGCTGACGCATGGCCGCAAGCCGAAAGCGTCTCGAGCCAGCCGCGCGGGTGCGGCACCTGCTCAGCATCGACGCGCACAACCTGATGACGCGCCTCGCCGCCAGGCAGGACTCGATGGTGGGGCTCTTCTCGCGGCTGCGCGACCGCGAGCCGATGCTCACCGTCCTCGACACGTGGTTCGACACCATCACCTTCACCGAGCTCTCGTTGCTCGACCCGTCGGAGCAGAAGTCGGTGAACCGCTTCTACGAGCTGCTCGCCGAGGTGCGCTGGTACCTCGCGTACACCGAAGACATGCCGACGATGGTGCAGACGAAGCTGACGTCTTTCGTCCGTCGGTTGGAGTCGAGCTTTCGTGAGCTCGTCTCGGTCATCGGCCCGCCCGAGGCCGACGGCGCGAAGGTCGTCGACGTGCAGGTCGTCTCGAAGGTGACGAAGCAGCCCCGCAAGACGAAGGCGCGTTCGCGACGCTGAGGGTTGCCCGGTCGATCGACGGGCTGCTACACGCGCGCACGCCCGATGCAGAAGCCCCTGCACATGAGAGTCGTCGTCCTCGCGTTCATCGCGGGCTGTGCGTCGTTGACGCGCACGCAGTCGAAGGTCGTCGCGCCGGTGCAAGCGGTTTCGGTGGTGGAAGACGCTGGCGCCCTCGATGCCGGAGCGTTGGTGCAGAGCGCTCCCGATGCAGGCGACGACGTCATCGCCTTCGCCGAGCTGGCCGACGCGGGAGACGACCTCGAGACAGAGGTGACGGGCGGTGAAGAGCCCGGTGAAGAGAGCCCCACTGAGGAGCCCGGCGACGACGTCGGCGCGACGGCGCCTGCCGATGGAGGCCTGCTCTACTCGCTCGACCTCACCGACGAAGCGCTCGCCGCCGCGTGGAGAGACGCACCTTCGAGCCTCGGCAGCATCTCGATGGGCTTCGTCGAAGAGGGCCGGCTCATCAACGGCGTGCCCTTCCCCAAAGCGGAAGGCGACGCGTGGACGGTGGTGTCTCCCGAGGCGACGTACGGCACGCAAGAGACGGTCGACTTCGTCGCCGCCGCGATTCGCCAGGTGAAGGCCGAGCACCCCGACGCGCCGCCGCTGCGCGTGAATCAGATCAGCGCGCGTGAAGGCGGCTACCTGCGCCCACACAAGACGCACCAGAACGGCCGCGACGTCGACCTGGGCTTCTATTACCCGGGCGGCCAGACGGTGCGTGTGCGCGAGCGCGAGAAGGTCATCGACGTCGCGCTGAACTGGGCACTGGTGAAGGCGCTCGTGATGCAGGGTGACGTGCAGTTCATTCTCGTCGACCAGCGCGTGCAGAAGGTGCTGTTCGAGCACGCGAAGAAGGTTGGCGAAGACCCCGCGTGGCTCGACTCGTTGTTCCACGCCGGCCGTGCGTCGATTCTGCAGCACGCCCGCCGGCACCGAGACCACTTCCACGTGCGGTACTTCAACGGCCGCGCGCAGGAGCTTGGCCGCCGCGTCGCTCCGCTGCTCGCGACCCGCCCGGAAGAGAACATCGCCATGCACCGCGTGAAGAAGGGCGACACGTTGGGCGGCATCGCGTCACGTTACGGCTCGAGCGCTTCGGCGATTCGCAAAGCCAGTGGCCTGTCGAGCAACCTGCTGCGCATCGGGCGGGTGTTGAAGGTGCCGCTGCGAAAGCCGTGCACGACCTGCCCCGTTCCCCCACCCACCTTCGTGCCGCCGCGCCGCCTGCCTCCCGCCGCGCAGACCGCGACCGTGTTGGATGCTGGCGTCGAGGAGCCCGAAGACGCAGGGACGACCGGCGCCGAGTTCACGGCGGGTCCTTCGGCGGCTCGGTGAGGAACAGCCTCGCCTCGGCCTCCTTCAGCTTGTCGCCCGTGACTCCCGCCGCGATGAGGGCAGCCCGCAGCTGCGCTGCGTTGCGATCGACGACGCCGTGGCTGCACTCGGAAAACAACGGCGGCACCGCCTCGAAGGTGAGGTTCGCCGGGTAGTCGCGGCACATGAGGGGCCGGCTCTCGTAGCTGTCACAGCGCTTCGTGACCGGGTCGTAGTGGGAGCAACGAAAGACGAAGAGCTTGAAGCGCGGGTCGGTCTCGACGAGCTCGAAGCCGTTCACCACCCGCTGCCACCAGAGCGTCAACGCGCGCAGCACTGGCAGCCTCCACAGCAACACGCCCGCTTGAATGCTGGGCCGCTCACAGCACTTTCCGCAGCCGTTGCAGCTGCCCGTCAGTCGGTAGCGGGGCTCGCCGCGACGAGAGAGCAAGGCGCGCGTGACGCGCAGTTCGAAGGCGCCGAGGGTGCGGGCGATGGCCTTGAGAACGACACGAACGAGACCGTCACGCACGCGGCGATTCAATCAGAACCACGTGGTGGCTCCGAGCGTGACCGTGTCTTGCGCGTTGCGGGTGGGCACCCAGGGCGTCGTCACGCCGTCACCTTCCACGGTGCCGCGGAAGTAGAGCGGAGCGCTCGCCTGGTCGCGCCGATACTCGAGCCTGAACGAGACGCGCGGGTGAGGGCGAACCTCGACGGTTCCTGTCGCCGAGCCGACGAGGTCGACGCCGAAGAAGATGGGCTGCGCCCTGCCGTGCCGTTCGTGCAGCACGTCGCCCCGGAGCGCCACGAAGAGCCACGGCCGAACCGTGAAGCGCGCCGCGAGTGCAGCCCCCAGCCAGCCCGACACGCCGACCGCGTTCGGCTCGAGCCCTCCGTTCGCGTGCAGCAACAACGAGAGGAACGGCGTGGTCACCCACGTCACATGGGCGTCGAGCAGATGCCGCCACGCCCGCCCCTCGACCGCGCCCACGCTTCGCTCGACCCCGCCGAAATAGAGTACCGACACCGCGAGCTTCTCCGGCACCGCGTAGGTGGCTTGCACCGAGAGCGACTTCTCGGAGTTGTTGTCGACCACGCTGTTCCACCCGTTGTACCCGGCGAGCGTCACCACCCAGCGCTCGGTGAGCGGCAACGAGGCCCGAACACCCGTGTGGTAGTACGGCAGCGCGAAGAAGAGCGTCGAGCGCGACCAGTTCCAGTTGTCGCGCACCGCGATGCCCTCGGGCCCGATGGGAGAGAGGAAGAGCCCAGCCTGAACCAGCAGCCCTCTGCCAAAGGGGAAGCGGTAGCCGGCGAAGCCCTGCTGCACGTACTTCCACAAGGCGTCGTTGGTCGCGTTCACTCCGGCAGCGCCCGACTGTCCCGGCTCGGCGAGGTAGTAGCTCGACGGCGTGTGGCCGACCTGCAGCGCGACACGGCCGACGACGCCCTCGTAGTCCCACTGCACGTCGAGCGAGACGTTGCTGACCGTGAAGCTGTTGTGCCGGTTGTCGAAGCCGCGCCAGGCCGTGAGCCCGTTCGACGGCGCATTGAAGTTCCACTGGTAGAACGCCTCGGCGTAACCACCGAAGGTGAAGGCAGACGAGGCCGTCGCCGCGCCGCCCACGAGGTCAGACGCGTTGGCAGCCTGCAGCCGCGTGTCTTCTCTCGCGGTCGACTGGGCACCGGCGTCGACCGGGTCGACTCCCGCATCCTCGAGCGCACCACAGGCGAGGGCGACCATCACGACGCTGAACATGGGCTCGCCTTTAGCGGGAGCCCGGCGACGATGCGCGCTTCGTCAGCGCAGGCTTCGACAGTCAGCCGCGCAGCCATCGCCACCGACGGTGTTGCCGTCATCACAGACCTCACCCGCGTCGAAGCGGCGGTCACCACACCGTGGGCGCGTGCAGTCGGTTCGGCAGAGCGTCGAGGTGTCGAGCGCTTCGATGGTGATGGGCTCGTTGCGCACGAGGGGAATGCGGGTGCCGTCGTCTTTCACCCAGCCCCACGTGCTGATGCCCGTCTGGAAGCGCGGTGTGACGGTGATGCGCCAGCGGCCGGGGAATGGCAGCGGCCCGAGCGCGCCGCCGTCGCTGTTGCGGTTGAAGCTCCAGCGCCCGAAGGCGGTGCCGTTGGCGCCGAGGAAGAACTCCGAGGGTGAGTCGTCGACCACGTCGATGCCCGTGCCTGTTGGCAGGCCCACGATGTCCATCTCCACCTCGGACTGCGCCTGCGACATGTTCGTGCCGTCGAAGTCGATGCCGTGGGTGAGCACGAGCGAGAGCCGGCCCGTGCTCGCGTCGGCGAAGAGGTAGATGCGGCTCTCGCCGACGACCTCGAGCCCGGTGTGCGAGCTCGCCGAGCGGTAGTCGTAGAACTGCTGCACCGTGCGTGGGCGCACGATGGCGTCGGTGCCGATGCGCGTACCCGACGGCTGCGTGATGCGGAACGCGGGCGTGTCTCCGTTCATCGCGCCGAGGTCGCACGCCTCGCTGCCCGCGCGTTTGCCATCGCCACACACCGGGAGCTGGCAGGCGTTGTCACAGAAATCGTCGTCGACCACGTTGCCGTCGTCGCACGGCTCGACGGTGGCCCGGGTGAAGCCGTCTCCGCACCGCGCGGGCACGCAGGCGATGCAGGCGTCGGTGGACACCTCGTTACCGTCATCACAGGCCTCGACCCCGCGCCGCAGCCTCCCGTCTCCACACCGCGCAGGTGCGCAGGCGACGCACGCATCGCCGTCGTCTTCGTTCGCGTCGTCACAGGCCTCGACGCCTCGCCGAAGCACGCCATCTCCACAGCGCGCGGGCACGCAACTGTCGCGGCAGGCGTCGCCTTCATCCTGATTGCCGTCGTCGCACTGCTCGAACCCGCGCTGCACGAAGCCGTCTCCACACCGCGCGGTTCGGCACTGAACGCACGCGTCGTCATCGTCCGAGTTCGCGTCATCACACTGCTCGAGGCCTGTTCGAACGCGCCCATCACCGCACGACGCCAGCAGACAGGAGTTGAGGCACGCATCGGTCTCGTCGCGGTTGCCGTCGTCACAGCGCTCGGGAGCCTGCGCCACGGCATCGCCACAGCTGATGGGCCCGCACGAGGTGGAGCATGTCGCCGAGCCCTGCAACCCATCATCGCACTGCTCGACACCGCTCCAGATGACCCCGTCGCCACACGTCGCCCTCGTGCAGTCGGCGCGGCAAGAGTCTGTCTCGACCGCGTTGCCGTCGTCACACTGCTCCGCGTCGGCGATGACGCCATCACCGCAGCGGTTCGGAGGCGGCGGCTCGACGATGGGCGGCGGAGGCACGAGGTCGGTTCGCCCGCACGCGAGCAGCACCGACAGCGAGAGGAAGGCGACGCTCCGCATCGGGGCGAGTGTGGCACCCGTGGTCGAACCCGTCGAACGACCGGCAGAGCGACGTCCAGGTTTCGACCTATGAAGCCGCCATGACCACCCACACCCGGCAGCTCGGAAAGCACGGCCCCCGCGTCTCGCCCCTCGGCCTCGGCTGCATGGGCATGAGCGACTTCTACGCAGGTCGCGATGACGCCGAGTCGCGCGCCACGCTCGAGCGCGCACTCGAACGCGGCGTCACCTTCTTCGACACCGCCGACATGTACGGCTTCGGAGAGAACGAGAAGCTCATCGGCCCGTTCCTGAAGCAGCACCGCGAGCGCGTCGTCATCGCGACCAAGTTCGGCATCGTGCGTGACGCGACCAACCCGAACGTTCGCGGCATCAACGGCTCGCCGGCGTACGTGAAGCAGGCGTGCGATGCGTCGCTCCAACGCCTCGGCGTCGACGTCATCGATCTCTACTACCAGCACCGCAAGGCCCCCTCGGTCGCCATCGAAGAGACGGTGGGCGCGATGGCCGAGCTGGTGAAGGCCGGCAAGGTACGGTGGCTGGGCTTGTCGGAGGTGGGGCCGAAGACGCTGAAGAAGGCCGTCGCGGTGCACCCCATCGCCGCGGTGCAGAGCGAGTACTCATTGTGGTCGCGTGAGCCCGAAGACGGCGTGCTGGCCGCTTGTCGTGAGCTCGGAGTGGGCTTCGTGCCGTACTCGCCGCTCGGGCGCGGCTTCCTCACGGGGCAGCTCACGAAGCCCGAAGACCTCGCGGCCGATGACTACCGCCGTCACTCTCCACGCTTTCAGGGCGAGAACTTCGCGAAGAACCTCGAGCTCGTCGCGAAGGTGAAGGCGCTGGCCGTGAAGAAGCACTGCACGCCGGCCCAGCTCGCGCTCGCGTGGGTGCTCGCGCAGGGCGACGACATCGTCCCCATTCCGGGCACGAAGCGGCGCACGTACCTCGACGAGAACCTGGGCGCGCTCGACGTGGTGTTGTCGAAGGAAGACCTGAGCGCCATCGACGCCATCGCGCCGCGCGACGTGGCGGCGGGCCTTCGTTACCCCGCGGCGATGATGGGCTCGATCGCCGAGTAGCCGACCCGCTGCGTGCGGCGTTCGAGATAGCGGCGCTCGTCGGTCAGCACGTCGAAACGAACTCCGAACGGAGCCAGCGCCATCGAGGCCGCTCTCGCTGACAGCGTCACCAGCAGGCCTCGCGAGAGCACGACGACCTCGTCGAGACGATGACGATGTTCGAGCACCGCGTCGAGCCAGGCCGTGCGCACGGCGCCATCGAACGCGGCGAGCTCGCGCACGTCGAGGAAGACCGAACAGCGCTCCGAACGTGC
>JBEOKA010000364.1:0-10763 GCA_040275325.1 Myxococcaceae bacterium
TTCGGCTGGAGGCACCGCCTCGGCGGGTGGAACGGCAACTGGCGGCGGCACGACGGCAGGCGGCTCTGCTGCTGGAGGCTCGGCGACGGGTGGCGGCATGGCTCCGGTCGGCGACGTCTGCGCCACGGCCGAAGCGCTCACCGGCGGCAGCGTCACCTCCCCGCTCATGGTCAACGGCACCACCGTCGGCTACACGAACGACTACACCGGCGTGAGCCAGTCGAACTGCTACGGCACGGCAGCGCGTGACCGCGTGTACTCCGTCTCGCTGCCGCCCAACGCCCGCCTCATCGCCAGCGTTCGCCCCACCGGCAGCCTGTTCGACCCCTCCATCAACCTCGTCGTCGGGCCCGAGGCCCAGTGCACGGCCATGCCGCGCGTCTGCGTCGCCGGTGACGACCTCGGGTCGACCAGCACGGTGAACTCCGTTCGCTACGTCAACCCCACCGCCTCGACGCAGACCGTCTTCATCCTCGTCGACTCGTTCTCGTCGACCGACCTCGGCACCTTCCGCCTCGACGTCAGCGTCGACAACCCCGCCGCTGGCGACGGCTGCGAGAGCCCCACGGTGCTCATGAGCGGCACGCCCCGCGTCGGTGAGACGCTCACCGGCTTCGCCAACGACTACTTCGAGCGCTCGGGAGCTGCGGGCTCGACCTGCGCCGTCTCGACCGTCAGCACCGGCGTCGACCGTGCCTACAGCGTGCTCGTCGGCGCGGGCGAGACGCTCAACGTCACCGTCACGCCGAGCTCCGGCCTCGACACCGCCATCAACCTGCTCGGCGACGTCGCTGACTGCGTCGGCCGCGTCTGCGTCACCTCGTCGAACACCGGCGCCGCGGGCGTCGCCGACGCCCTGCAGTGGACCAACAGCGGCACCACCGCGCGCACGATGCTCCTCGTCGTCGAGACGCCGGCGGGAGCGACCGGCACGTACAGCATCGGCGTCACCACCGGCACCCTGCCCGGCGACGTCTGCGCCACCACCCAGACGCCCATCACCGCGCCCACCAACCTCACCTCGCAGTCGCTCACCGGCTACGCGGTCGACTACGGCCAGTCGACGGTGGCCAACGGCTGTGAGAACTCGAGCGGCCCCGATCGCGTGTACGCCATCACCGTTCCCGCCCGGCAGCGCGTCTACACGCGGGTCACTCCGACGAGCGGCCTCGACCCCGTGCTGAACTTCATCAACGGCACCGCGGCAGCCTGCAACGCCTCGCCGCGCGTGTGCGTCGCGACCGCCGACTCGTTCGCGGGTGGCGGCGCCGAGCTCGGCTGGTGGGACAACGCGACCATGTCGCCGCAGAACGTCTTCGTGGTCGTCAGCGGCTACTCGGCGGGCTCGTCGACCGGCACCTTCTCGTTCAACGTCGACTACCGCACGGGCGATCACTGCCCCTCCGCGACGCCAGTCACAGGCCCCTTCCCCAGAACCATCTCTGGCGAGTCGTTCACCGGCTACCAGCAGGACATCGCGGGCGGCGCCTCGCCATGCCGCACGTACTTCGGCCCTGATCGCGTCTACGCCGTCACCATTCCGCCCCGCGGCGGCGCTGACGGTGGCGTCCCCGGCCGCATGGACTTCTCGGCGACGGGCTCGGGCGGCATGGACCCCGTGCTGAACGTCTACAACTTCGAGAGCACCTGCACGGCCAGCACCGCCGTCTGCCTCGCTGGCTCGGACTCGACGTTCAGCAACGGCACCGAGGCGGTCGCCATCACCAACCCGAACGCGGTGCCCGTCACCGTCTACGTGGGCGTCTCGAGCAGCAGCAGCACGGCCACGGGCACCTACTCGATTACGGTGAACAGCCGGTAAGCCAGCGTCTTTCCTTCCCCGGCGAAGGGCGTGTGCTACGCAGACACCCGTTTCTTCGCCGAGGAGCCCATGCCAGACGCCACGCCGGCCCCCGTTGCTGCTGCTCCCCTGCCGGTCCTCAACCTGAACGTCGGTGATCGGGTCGTCTACCCGAACCAGGGCCTCTGCGCCGTCACCGACATCAAGACCGAGGAGATCGCAGGGCAGAAGCTCGTCTTCGTCAGCCTCACGTTCCTCGAGACGGGCGCCAAGGTGAAGGTGCCCAAAGACAAGCTCGCCAAGAACGGCGTGCGTCGCGTCGCCTCGATGCAGGACGTGAAAGAGGTCTTCGACTTCCTCAAGTCTGACTCCGAGCGCGCGTCCCTCGACTGGAAGAAGCGCGCCCGCGACAACACCGAGCGCCTCTCGATCGGCGGCCTCATCGGCCTCGCCGAAGTCGTGAAGGGCCTGCAGGTGCTCTCAGAGCTGCGCCCGCTGCCGCCCAAGGAGCGCGAGCAGTACAACGACGCGCGCCACCTCTTCGTCACCGAGCTCGCCGCCGCCATGTCGTGCAGCGAGGCCGACGCCGAAGACGCGCTCGACGTCATTCTCTTCCCGCCCGGCAAGGAGCGCCCCAAGCGCAGCATCGAAGAGTTCCAGGGCCTCGTCGGCGACGACGAGCTGGGCCTCGGCGACGATCTGCTCGGCATCGACGGCGAAGGCGCGAGCGAAGAAGAGCCCGAAGAGAAGGACAAGGGCGAAGACGGAGACGGCGAAGAGGCCGAGGGCGACGACGAGGAGGCTCCCAAGAAGAAGCCGGGCAAGCCTGCCGCCGCTGCGAAGGCGCCCGCGAAGAAGAAGCTCGACATCGACGCCGAGGTCACGATGGCGCAGGGCGCAGCGCTCGAGGCGCCGGCTCCGAAGAAGCGTGGCCGCCCGCCGAAGCCCAAGCCGCCCGAGCCCGCGATTCCCGAGCCGCCCAAGAAGCGTGGCCGCCCGCCGAAGCCCAAGCCGCCCGAGCCCGCCGTGCCCGAGCCGCCCAAGAAGCGTGGCCGCCCGCCGAAGCCGAAGTGATCGACTGAACGGAAAGCACACCCATGATCCGCATCGTCACCCTGGACGAATACGAAGCGCCCATTCTCAAGGCGCTCGGGAAGACGCTGTACACGGCCTTCGCCGTCGGCGCCGAGCACTCGGGCAGCGTCACCGTGCCGCACGGGCAGGTCGAGCCGTACGACGCCAACAAGCTGCTCGACACCCTGCCCAAGGTGCAGGCCTTCGCCGACGACAAGGTGCTCTTCCTCACCACGCGCAAGCTGTCACCGCGCAAGCTCGCCTCGGGTGAAGCGCCGACCGCCGGCCTCTCTCGCTACAAGGGCCAGAAGGCCATCGTCACCAGCTCGGTCATCAAGGCGCTCAACGCCGACTCGGTGAAGACGCTCGCGCGCTACGCGATGCAGGAGATCGGTCACACCTTCGGTCTGCACCACTGCCTCGACCCGCGCTGCGCCATGTACCCCTCGTGGACGCCGTCGTACCCGCAGGGCGAAGCGAGCTTCTGCGTGTTCTGTCGCGACACGAGCGAGGCCGCCATTCGGATGACGAAGTCGTGAACCTCTGGGCCGAGACGGCCGCGCGGCTCAAACGATGGGAAGGGTTGGCGCTGGTCGTCGTCGCCCTCGCCTGCATTGGCTTTCAACTGAAGCTGCCGACGGCCACGCCGACCGAGGCCGACTACAAGGCCGCCGCCGCGATCATCGAGCAGGAGGCCCAAGCCGGTGACGTGGTGCTGCTCGCGCCGTGGTTCATCGAGCGCGCGCGTCTGTTCGTGCCCGAGCGGGTTCCCGTCGTCGGCTACTACGGCAGCGATGGTGACGATCTGCGGCTGCACCGACGCATCTGGGTGCTCTCGAATCCGTCGCTCCCGCGCTTCTCGTGGAGCGGCTTCATGGAGGCGTTCGGCGCTCGTCGCACCGAAGACGGCCCAGAGCGCTCCTTCGGCCCGCTGACGTTGAAGCGCTTCACCAACGGCCGCGCGCGACCGGTGCTCTTCTCGGCCGCGCAGTCTCTGGGCCAGGCGCGCGTGTACCTCGACGGGCCGCAGGGCCAGCAGCCGTGTCAGTTCGCGGGGCGCTCGTGGCGATGCCCGAACGGTGGAGAGATCATCGAAGAGTGGCGTGAGCTGCACTTCGAGCCGCACCGCTGTCTGCGCTTCTACCCACCCGGTGGGCCCACGAAGCTGGTGGCCGAGTTCCAGAACGTGCCGGCGACGAACACGCTGCAGCTCATCGCCGGCTACGCGTGGGAGCGCGGCTACTACCGCAACATGGAGGCCACGGACTTCGGGGTCGAGGTGAACGGAGACGCGCAGGTGACGCGGCTGCTGCCCGGCGTCGAGAAGGTCTACCGCGTCGATCGCCCCAACACCGCGGCGGGCACCGTGCGCGCATGGGTGCAGGCGAACAACCCACAGAACCGGGAAGTCTGCTTCGAGCTGGTCGGCTTCGGTCCGGAGGGCGCATGAGCAGGCAGAAGCGCGAAGCCGCCGAGACGGGGCCGCTGCCCGAAGTGCCGGCCGCTCCAGCGAGCAGCGAGACTCGCAGCGCGAAAGACGTGACGCTCGACCGCCGAATCGGGTGGGCGCTCTTCATCTTCGGCACGGTGCTGTTGCTGGCGACCGAGAAGCCCGCGGGCTTCGTGCGCGACGAGAGCGTGTACTTCGCCTCGGCCGAGCAGCACGCGCGCTGGTTTCAGCTGCTGCTCTCGTCGCCCAGCCAGGCGTTCGACGATCAGGCCATCAGCCAGTCGTTCGAGTTCAACCACGAGCACCCGGCGTTGATGAAGAACCTGTACGGGCTGTCGTTTCTCGTCCTTCACGAGAAGCTCGGGCTCATGCGGCCGGCAGCGGCGTTCCGGTTTCCCGCGTTCCTCGCGGCGGCGCTCATTCTGCCCCTGCTCTTCTCGCTGACGAGGCGCACCTTCGGGCGCGCGGCGGGCGTGATGGCGGCGCTCTCGTTTCTGCTCGTGCCGCGGCAGTTCTTCGAGGCGCACCTGTCGTGCTTCGACGTGCCGATGGCGACGACGTGGCTGCTCGTCGTGTACTGCTTCATCGAGGCGCTCGAGCGGCCGCGCTGGTGGCTCTACACGGGCCTCGCGTTCGGCGCCGCCATGGGCACCAAGCACAACGCGTACTTCATTCCGGTGGTCCTCATTCCCTTCGCGCTGTGGGAAGGCTGGAAGCGCTCGAAAGACGTTCCGCAGGCGCGGCAGCTGTTCCTCGCAGTCAACGGCGTCTTCCTCGCCATGGCCGGGCTGTACGCGTTCATGGTGCTCGCGCTCGGCGGCGTGGAGTCGTTTCAGCGCTCCTTCCTCGCCATCAGCCCGCAGCTGGGCCTCTACGTGCTCGCCTGCGCGGTGGGCGGGTGGCTGCTCCTCCTGCTCGGCAAGGCGCACGCGCCGACGTTCAGAACCGTGGCGCCGTTGGTGGCGATGGTCGTGCTCGGGCCCGTCATCTTCTACCTGCACTGGCCGTATCTCTGGCACCACCCCGTCGATCGCTTCGCCTGGTACCTGAGCTTCCACCTGAACCACGAGCACTACACGTGGTTCTACCTGGGAGAGCTGCTCCGCCAGCCGCCCTTCCCGCTCGGCTACGTGCTGGTGAAGACGGCCATGACCGTGCCGACCTCGCTGTTCGTGCCGATGGTCTTCGGCGTCGCGTGGGTCGTTTTGCGCACCTTCAAGAAGACCGTCACCATGTTCGAGCTCATCGTGCTCGCGAACGCGGCGGCGTCGATCATCATCTTGAGCCAGCCCAGCGTTCCGCACTTCGGCGGCGTGAAGCACTGGTTCCCCTCGATGCCCTTCCTCGCGCTGCTGGCCGCCGGCTCGGTGGTGCGCGGCGTGGAAGGGCTCGTCGAGTGGCTGAAGCCGAAGCTGCCGAAGCTCGAGCTGCAGTCTGCGTTCATCGGCGTGAGCGTGCTGTTGTTCGTTCCCGCGCTCATTCAATCGGTGCGCGTGTACCCGTACGGAACGAGCGCGTACTCCGAGCTCGCGGGTGGGCTGCCGGGCGCGGCGGCCATGGGCATGCAGCGGCAGTTCTGGGCGAACAACGTCACCGGCGTCCTGGAGTGGATCAACCAGAACGCACGGCCCGGTGAGCGCGTGTACCTGCACGAGTGTCACGGCGGGCAGATTCGCGACTACCAGCGCAACGGCATGCTGCGAAACGACCTGCGCTTCGTGGGCGGGCCGTTCGACGCCGACCTCGTCGCGTACCAGTACCACCAGGAGTTCCGCGAGACCGAGTTCCAGGTGTGGCAGTCGTTCGGCACGATGCAGCCGGCGACCGGCCTGTACGTGGACGAGACGCCGCAGATCGTGGTGTACCGCCGCCGATGACGCCGAACCCGTACGTCGCCCCCGTGCCGCCCCCGCAGGCGCCGAAGCCCAACCGGCTGCCGTGGATTCTTGCCATCGTCGGCGCGGTGCTCTTCTGCTTCTGCGGCATTCCGATGGGCTTCGTCGCCTGGAGCGCGTCGTTGCCCGAGTCCGGCGTGCGCGCAGGCAACCAGCTCGACTCGAAGACGAAGGCGCTGGTGCAGAAGAAGGCCCACCTCGTCGACGACGAAGAGATCGTCAGCTTCTACGACACCACGCTCAAGGTGGACGGCAGCGAGTGCGCGGTGCTCACCAACAAGCGCGTCATCTATTGGACGAGCGATGCACTCTCGGATCTCAACCTCGAGGAGATCGAGAGCATCACCCACGACCAGGTGCCCCTCGAAGGCGACATCATCACCGTCACCGATGTCTCGGGCCGACTCATGAAGATCGAGATCGCGCCCTTGAATGACGGCGCCACGTTCTTGAGATCGCTCGAGCTGCTGACGGGGAAGAAGGCGAACGCCAAAGGTGTCGCCGAAGAAGCGCCTTCGCACGACGGGCCTGCTCGCAAGAGGCGCAAGTGAGACTCCGCGTTCTGTCGCTGCTCGCGCTCTCGCTGGCCGGCTGCCCGAGGGATCGACTCATGGGCGGCAAGTGCGCGGTCGACGCCGACTGCGGCAGCCCCGCGTCGGCCTTCCGCTGCGAAGACAAGACGGGCGTCTGCTACTGCCGCACCGACGAGGCGTGCCCCTCGAACCAGCTCTGCAACGGCCTGGGCTTCTGCCAGGACCGCTCGGGCTGCGCGACGAACGCCGACTGCAACGACACCTCGCTCTTCTGCGACACGACGGCGGGTGCGTGCGTGCCGCGCGGCCGGTGCACCACCGATCTGCAGTGCGGCCTCGGAGAGGTCTGCGACAAGGGCCAGTGCCGCATGGGCTGCCGAAGCAACGGAGACTGCAATGGCATCTCGTGCCGCTGTGGTGACGTGCCGTGCAACTGCCCGGGCACGACGCCGGCCGAACGCGCGCGCTGTCAGGTGGGCGTCTGCGACTCGACGTTCTGCGCCAACGACACGTTCTGCAACTTCGGAGAGATCTGCGGCGTGCCTCCCGACGCCGGCATCGTGGGCGATGGCGGAGCCCCGAGAAACCAGTGCTACTCGGACTACGACATCGACGTGCGGCCGTACTGCTCGCGCTGCACCAGCGGCGGCGGCGTCGACACCTGCGGCTTCGGCGCGAACTACTGCATCATCGACACCCGCACGGCCTCGACCTACTGCGGCGCCGACTGCTCCGAGGGCCAGCAGTGCCCACGCGGCTACGGCTGTCGCGACATTCGCATCGTCTACACCCGGTGGATGTGCAACCCGCAGCTCGCCTGCCGCGGAGACCCGAACCTGCCCTGCGAGAAGGACTCCGACTGCCGGCTCGGCGGCTCGTGTCAGAAGGCGCCGGGCGCGACCAACGGCTTCTGCGCCGGCCAGTGCGTGCTGCGTGAAGGCGCTGGCTTTGGCTACTGTTCGTGTCAGGTCGACGAAGACTGCCCGGGCCAGTCGTGCACGCGCGGCGAGTGCAGCATCTCGAAGAAGCGCTGCGTGACTGACACCGACTGCAAACAGATTCGCTGTGTCGACTTCGACGGCGTTGGAGCCTGTCAGATCGGCCAGAACTGCACGCCCACCGCCGGCCTGACCTGCAACGAGGTCGCCCCGCAGTAGACTGAGGCAACTTTCCGCCGACCGCGGCGAGAATGTGTCACTTCGTCCCACATCACGAGGCTCCACCATGTCCCGCATCGACAAGTCCCAGTTCAATCAGGCACTTCAGAAGGGCATCAACCTCAACGACTCCGCCACGGTGCAGAAGCTCACCCAGGCTGGAGTGAACGTCGCTGAGCTGAAGGCCAAGGCCGACGTCGACGGCAACGGGTGGATCAAGGGCGGGCCCGAGCTCGAGAAGCTCTTCAAGCACGTCGATGACTTCGATCGGAACGGCTCGTCGGCGAGCTTCAACAACACGGGCCGCGCAGGCGCCGAGTTCAAGGCGCTGGTGTCGGCGGCTGGAGGCACGGTGCCAGTGGCTGGGCCCCGTGAGCCGAAGTTCGCACAGCAGATTCTCGCGGCCGCCGCTGACCGCGTCGCCAAGCAGGGGCCGAACTACGCCTACTCGGAGGCGCCCACGAGCCCGCTCGCGATGCTCTCGGGCAACAAGCGGCCTGGCACCACGCAGCCGTCGTGGCTGAAGGACAACAACAAGTGCAACCAGTTCGTCGGAGACACGCTCACGCAGGCCGGCGTGAAGGCGCCGACCTGGGCGATGCGCGACGGCTCGGTGCACTACGCGAGCGCCGAGAAGTGGCCGACCTTCACCAACCTCTTCGATCGCATCAGCGACCCCTCGCAGATCAAGCCGGGCGACGTCATCGTGAAGGACTACCCGGGCTCGGGCGAGTCGACCGCGCACATCGAGGTCATCACCGGCACTGGGCCGTTCGCCTCGACGGGCGCGCACCACGACGGCGCCTACGCGCAGAACACGAACGACTGGCTGAAGGACGCGACCTGGAACGCCACGAAGAAGTGCTTCGAGGTGAACGGCAACGACGTCTACGTGCTGCGCCCGAAGGTCGCCCTCTAAGTCACTTCGGCTTGTTGCCCAGCACGGCCTCGATGCGCGCCATCACCTCGTCGGTGAGCTTCGGCACGACGTCGAGCGCCTTCATGTTCTCGACCACCTGCTCGGCCTTCGTCGCACCGGTGATGACGGTGCTCACGTTCGGGTTCTTGAGACACCACGCGATCGCGAGCTGGGCCTGGCTGCAGCCGAGCTCTTTCGCCACCGGAGCGAGCGCCTTCGCCTTCTCGAGGCTCGCGGGCTTCAGCACCGACTCCTTGAGCCAGTCGTAGTTCGGCAACGTGAGCCGCGAGTCGGCTGGAACGCCGGCGTTGTACTTGCCCGACAGCACGCCCGAGGCGAGCGGGCTCCAGATGGTGGTGCCGTAGCCGGTCTCGCGGAACAGTGGCGCGTACTCCTTCTCGAAGCGCTCGCGCACCAGCATGTTGTACTGCGGCTGCTCCATCGTCGGCGGCGTGAGGTGCTCTTCGCGCGCGACCTTGAACGCGGTGGCGATGTCGTGGGCGCTCCACTCGCTCGTGCCCCAGTAGAAGAGCTTGCCCTGGCGGATCAGCACGTCCATCGCGCGCACGGTCTCTTCGATGGGCGTGTTCGGATCAGGCCGGTGGCAGAAGCACAAGTCGAGATAGTCGACCTGCCAGCGCTTCAACGCCGCGTGGAAGCCCTCCATCACGTGCTTGTGCGAGAGGCCCGTGTCGTTCGGCCCATCGCCGCCCCAGAAGAGCTTCGTCGACAGCACCAGGCCTTCACGCCGCCAGCCGAACTTCTTCAGCACCCGGCCCATCGCGAGCTCGGCCTGGCCCTTCGCGTACACCTCGGCGCCGTCGAAGAAGTTCACGCCGGCGTCGTACGCGGCCTTCATGCACGCCTCGGTCGGGCCATCGCCGACCTGCCCACCGAACGTCACCCAGCTGCCGAGCGAGAGTTCACTCACCTTGAGACCTGCGCGTCCGAGTCGGCGGTAGTTCATGGGCATCGTGTGATCCGTGTCAGTGGGTGGAAACGCGGGCGTGACTAACGCCGCGCGCCCTCTTCTTCCAGCCGTCCAATGCGGTAGGGTTCGCCAGCCGTTTTCCACCTCTGGAGGGAATTCCATGACTCGCATCAGCTCGGGCCCGCGCGCTCCGCAGGCGCCCACGTTTCAGAACCCGCCCGCCGTCAAAGCCGAGACGAAGAAGAACCTGAAAGCCGCGTTCGAGACGGCGCTGAAGTCGGGCAACCTCGAGTTCCACACCGGCGGCATGCCGCTCGGCCAGCGCTTCGTGCGCGTGCCGCTCAAGTCGGGCAAGGGCCCTGATCAGTTCTCGTACACGGCGCTGATCCCCGCGGGAGCGTTGGCGCCCGGCGCGAAGCCCTCGGACCCGAACAAGGCGAAGTCGTTCTTCATCGAGCGCTCGGGCGGCTTCGCGGGCATCACGATGGTCGCCGGCCCCGTCACCATGGGCCCCAAGGGCAAGGTCTCGGTCGAGCCGTTCTTCAGCCGGTTCCTCGAGGGCCAGAAGGGCCCGAACGGCGGCGGCGTGATGCACACCATGAAGGCCCCGTCGGACAACGAAGACGGCGGTGGTGGAGCCGTCACCAAGAAGGCCCCGTCTGATCAGGAAGACGGCGGTGGCGTGGTGACGACGATGAAGGCGCCGTCGGACAACGAGGACGGCGGTGGCGGAGCCGTCACCAAGAAGGCCCCGTCTGATCAGGAAGACGGCGGCGGGGTCGTCTCGACGATGAAGTACCCCTCGGACAACGAAGACGGCGGTGGCGGAGCCGTCACCAAGAAGGCGCCCTCTGATCAGGAAGACGGCGGCGGCATCGCCCACACGATGAAGTACCCGTCGGACAACGCAGACGGCGGTGGCGGACGGGTTGGCGGTGGCGGCGGCACGGTCACCACGATGAAGGCCCCCTCGGACAACGAAGACGGCGGTGGCGGACGCGTC
>JBEOKA010000365.1:0-3230 GCA_040275325.1 Myxococcaceae bacterium
GCTCACGCGCTTCATGGAGAACCCGCGCAACGAGCTCACCTACCAGCCCGGCAACCACGACATGGAGCTCCACTTTCCCGGCGTGCAGCGCCTGTTCTGCCACGCGATCACGGGAGAGGACGAACACCCGCGCGTGCACTTCTCGACCGAGCACCCGCACTTCACCCTCGACGGCGTGCAGTTTCACCACGGCCATCAGTTCGAGGCGCTCCACGCGATGGACTGGAAACGCCTCACCCTGCCCCGCCCCGGCCGCGACCCGATTCTCAACCTGCCCTGGGGCTCGCTCTTCATTCTGCACGTGGTGAACGAGCTCGTTCGCGAGCGCCCCTACCTCGACAAGGTGCACCCGTTCTGGCCGCTCTTCGTCGGCGGGCTCATCTTCGACACGGGCTTCACGACGCGCATGGTGGGCATCAGCCTCGCCGCGCTCGTGCAGGCGCGCTTCAACCCCGCGTGGTGGAAAAAGCGGCCGTTCGAGAAGCTGACGAAGTTTCTGCGGCAAGACGTCGGCTTCTTCGAGCACCTCGATCGCTTCGCCGAGCGGCAGATGAAGGCACACCCGTCGGTGCATGCGGTGATCATGGGCCACACGCACGTGCCCATGCTGCGCACCTTCGCGAACGGCCGCGTGTACGTGAACACCGGCACGTGGATTCCGATGGTCGATCTCGGCCTGGGCCGCCTCGGCCAACGCCTCGAGCTGCACTACGCGTTCATCGAGTGGGGTGATGGACCTCCGCGCGTGTCACTGCGCCGGTGGCACGGTCGCAAACCCGAGAGCGAAGAAGTCATCGCCTGAGTCGCTGCGGCTGACAAATCGACACCAACGAGCCCTGCGAGCGCGCCCAACGTCCTGAGGAGACGACGAGGCACGACGGTTGCTCAGCGCCGCGGCTCCACCTTCACCGGAGCCACCATGCGTCACCTTCGTCGTCGCGGCATGACGTTGATCGAGATCGTCGTCGTCATCGCCATCATCACCATGCTCATGAGCGCCGTCGGCATCTATGCCGTTCGCCAGCTCGTCGATTCACGGGTCACCGTGGCGAAGAACGAGCTCAAGACGCTGGAGAGCGCGCTCGACTCCTACTTCGCGATCACCGGCCGCTACCCCGACGCCCAGCAGGGCTTCGGCCCGTTGCTCGAACGTCGCGTGCTGCGAGATCCACCCGTCGATCCGTGGGGGAATGCGTTTCGCTACTCGCTCGTGAACGGAGTGCCCGTCGTCTCGACGCTCGGCGCCGACGGAGCCGAAGGTGGCACCGACGACGCGGCCGATCTCTCGACCGCACGCCAGAATCGAACTGATCGGCATAGGGGCTGACGGCGGATCGCCGTCAGTCCCCTGCCACACCACCGGACATGCGGGTCCGCATCCGGCGGTTCGAAGAGTTGAGGTCAGTTCGCAAGCCGAGGGACCCCTTCGGCGTCGAAGTACGTGTTGGGCAGAGCGACGTTCAGCATCATGGCTGAGTTGCGCCACCAGCATCGCGAGTGTGTGGCCACCTGGCGGGCGACATCCTCGGCAGTGCCTCGCCGAATCAGCTCCCGGTAGATGGTCTTCCCTCGTTTCCACTGTTTCAGCTGCACTTGTCGCAGGCGATGGCGGATCCACTCGTCGAGCACTTTGAAGACGCCCGGCGTGTCGGCCAGCCTGAAGTACTGCTTCCACCCTTCAAGGTAGCTGCGCAGTTCGGCCATCACCGCCTTCATGCTGCGGCCGCCGTTCCGCGAGGTGATGTCTCTCACCCGCTCCTTCATCGCCTCAAGAGCCTTCGGCGACACCTTCCGCCTCACCGTCTTCCCCGGCGCCACCCAGAAGCTGTAGCCCAGAAACTTTCGGTCCCACGGACGGCCCACCGCACTCTTCGCTTCGTTGATTCGCAACCGGAGTCGCCCGTACAGCCGGCGCAGCGTCTGCATGGCACGCTCGCCCGCCCGCTTCGACTTGACGTACACGTTCAAGTCATCCGCGTAGCGCACGAAAGAAAGCCCGCGCTTCTCCAGCTCCTTGTCGACTTCATCGAGGAGCACGTTCGCCAGCAGCGGTGACAATGGGCCGCCCTGCGGCGTCCCTTCGTACCGCTCCATCACCACCCCGTTCGCCATGATGCCCACCTCGAGGTAGCGACGGATGAGTCCCAGCATCCGCTTGTCGCTGATGCGCTTCTCCAGCCTTCCCATCAACACGTCGTGGTTCACGCGGTCGAAAAACTGCTCGAGGTCCACGTCCACCACCACACGCTTCCCGCTCTGGATGTACCGCTGCGCCTCGCACACTGCTTCGTGCGCTCGACGCCCAGGCCGGAAACCGTGGCTGTGCTGCGAGAAGGTTGAGTCGAACACCGGCTGCAGCACCTGCAGGATGCTCTGTTGGATGCACCGGTCGAGCGCCGTCGGAATCCCAAGCTTTCGGACTCCTCCACCGCTCTTCGGTATCTCCACACTTCGCACTTCCTTCGGCCGGTAGGTCCCTTCGAGCAGCTGCGCCCGAATCTCCTTCCAGTGCTTCGTGAGGTGCTCGGCCAGCTCGTCGACTTTCATTCCGTCGACGCCGGGACTGCCCTTGTTCTGCTTCACCCGCTTCAACGCCTTCTCGACGTTGCTTCGCTCGACGACTCGTTCCATCAAGCCGTCGTTTCCTGAGCGCTCGTCTCCGTGCACCGCCGGTCGCGATTCACCGCTTCGTTGAGCTCTCGGGGCTTCACCCCTACCCCTCAACGCGAGCTCCGCTTGCGCGGTCTTCTGGTGCCTGTCGCTTCCGAGGCCCACAGTCGTCTCGCTCTCCTCTTCGTTCGGCCCTTCGCCCCTCACCGAGCCTTCGGCTTCCGGTAGGCGGCTCGCCTTCCCTGCCGGCTTCTGCTCGCGGCTACTACGGCCTCTGCTGACTCCTCGCTCCGCTCCTCATCGGCAGCGTCGCCCTTTCAGGCATCAGGCGAGGTCTCCCCAGGTAAGGCGTCGTGGATTTCCCTGCGCAGTCGGCGGCTCTACGTCTCAGCCTCTTTGGTCGTTTGAGCTTCGCGAAAATGTGCCCGCTCGCCCATGGCTGCTCCGCCTCGTAGCCGCTTCCTGTTCGTCGACTCGCAGGTTCACTACCCGCTTCTTTCAGCGCCACACTCGCGCGTGGACCGGTTTCCCGGCTTGTCGCCTTGCGGTTCGTGTCGGTCGCTTCGACCTGCTCCCGAGAGGACTTTCACCTCCTATCCACGCCCGTGCTGGGCACACAC
>JBEOKA010000366.1:0-12521 GCA_040275325.1 Myxococcaceae bacterium
GAGGTGGGGGAGACCGCGCCGCGTAAGCGGAAACGGCACCCCCATCCACCAATGAGCTTCGTTCAGCGCCGCGACCGTCTGTTGTCGTCTCTCGACCGGCCTCTCGTGTTGTTCTCGGGCGCCGCGCTCTCTCGCAACTACCCGGCGAACACCTTCCCGTTTCGCGCTGACTCGAACTTCCTCTACTTCTTCGAGCGCCCCGAGCCGGGCAGCGCCGCGTTGTTCGATCCCGCCGACAAGACCGTCACGCTCTTCCTGCCCGAGCGCACGATGGGCGATGCGTTGTGGCACGGCGAGCAGGAGTCGTTCGACGCCGCGAAGACGCGTCACCGGGTGAACGCGGTGATGACGGTCGAGGCGCTCGAGTCGCACCTGCAGACGCTCGCGAAGGGAAGGCAGCTCGACGCGTTCGCCGTGGCCGACTTCAAGGCGACGGCCCGGGCGCGCGCGATCACGGGGCAGGATCTGCAGTTCGACGATCCCGCGAAGGTGGGGCGGGGCGAGGTGCTCGACGCGATCGCGAAGCTGCGTCTGAAGAAGGGCGCGGAGGAGATCGCCGAGATGCGCAAGACGGCCATCGTCACCCACGAGGCGCACGTCGCCGCGATGAAGGCGTCGAAGCCGGGCGTGAAGGAAGAGCTGCTCGCCGGGCTCGTCGAGGGCGCGTTCGCACGGGCCGGCTGTACCCAGGCGTACGGCACGATCCTCTCGGTGCGCGGTGAAGTGCTGCACAACCACCACCACGCGAACACGCTGGCGAGCGGAGACATCGTGCTGCTCGACGCGGGGGCCGAGAACGACCTCGGCTACTGCAGCGACGTCACGCGCTGCTGGCCCGTCGGTGGAGCGTTCTCTGCCGAAGGTCGCGACGTGTACGAGCTGGTGCTGAAGGCCGAGCTGCACGGCATCTCGCTGGTGAAGCCCGGCGTTCGGTATCGCGACGTTCACCTCTCGGCGTCACGCGTGCTTGCGCAGGGCCTCGTCGATCTCGGGCTGCTGATCGGAAACGCCGACTCGCTCGTCGAGGCCGGCGCGCACGCGATCTTCTTCCCGCACGGTCTCGGTCATCAGATCGGCCTCGACGTGCACGATCTCGAGTCGTTCGGTGATCGTGTTCACTACCCCGGTCGCGCGCGCTCGGAGCAGTTCGGCCTCGCGTACCTGCGCATGGACATGGACCTCGCCGAGGGCATGGTCTTCAGCATCGAGCCGGGGCTCTATTTCGTGCCTGCGATCATCAGGAACCCCGAGTTCCGCGCGAAGTTCAAAGGCCAGGTGAACTTCGATCGCGCCGAGAAGTACCTCGCGATGAACGGCGGCCGCGGCTTCGGAGGCATTCGCATCGAAGACGACGTGCTGTGTACGGCCGGTGGCAGCGAGGTGCTGACCGCTGCGATTCCCAAGAGCCGCGTCGAGATCGAAGCCCTCGCTGGTCAGGGTGCGTAACGCGCTACGCACCTTCAGACGAATCGGAACGCTTGAGCCCGTCGGACCGTGGCGCTACGAGCCCGCGCATGTCGTGGTACGCGAAAAAGAAGCCGAAGATCGCCACCGCCGCCGAGGTGGATGAAGTCGAACAGCGCAACGCTCCGAGCCGCATGGAGGGCTTGTGGGTGAAGTGCGAGCCCTGCGGAGAGATTCTGCTCCGTGAAGAGCTCGAGCGCGCCCTGAACGTCTGCCCCTCGTGCAACCACCACATGGCGTGGAACGCGCGCGCGCGACTGCTGGCGCTCTGCGACGAAGGCTCGTTCGAGGAGCACGACGAGGGCCTCGAGCCGCAAGACCCGCTCACGTTCGCCGACTCCAAGAAGTACCGCGATCGCATCAAGTCGACGAAGAAGGCGCTGGGCGAGAACGACGCGTTCGTCTCGGGCACTGGCCGCATCGACGGTCAGCACGTCAGCGTCGGCGCGTTCCTCTTCGAGTTCATGGGCGGCTCGATGGGTAGCGTCGTCGGTGAGAAGGTGACGCGCGTGTTCGAGCGCGCGCGTGAGCTCGACGTGCCGGCGATCGTCTTCTCGGCCTCGGGCGGCGCCCGCATGCAAGAGGGCATCTTCTCGCTCATGCAGATGGCGAAGACCTGCGCCGCCATCAACCGCTTCCGCGAGATCAAGAAGCCGTACATTTCGGTCATGCTGCACCCGACGACGGGCGGCGTGGCGGCCTCGTTCTCGTGGCTGGGTGACGTGATCATCGCCGAACCGAAGGCCCTCATCGGCTTCGCCGGCCCGCGCGTCATCGAGCAGACGATTCGCCAGAAGCTGCCTGAAGGCTTCCAGCGCTCCGAGTTCCTGCTCGAGCACGGCATGATCGACGCGATCGTGCAGCGCAAGGACATGAAGGCGAAGCTGTCGCAGGTCATCGGCCTGCTGGGCTGATCGCATGACCATCGACGAGGCGCTGACGTACTTCGCGTCGCTGGCGCCCTCGACGATTCGCATGGGCCTCGAGCGCATCACCGCGGCGCTCGACAAGCTGCACCACCCCGAGCGCTCGTTCGCGTCGATTCACGTCGCGGGCACCAACGGCAAGGGCTCGACCTGCGCGGTGTTGTCCTCGTGTCTGTCGCAGCGCCACCGCGTCGGCTTCTATTCATCGCCGCACCTCGTGCGCATGAACGAGCGCTTCAAGGTGAACGGCGTCGACATCGACGACGCGACGCTCGCGAAGCGCGTGAACGAGCTGGTCGATCGCCTCGGGCACGATCACGAGCTGACGTACTTCGAGTTCGGCACCGCGCTCGCGTTCTGGCACTTCGCGCAGGAACACGTGCAGGTGGCCGTCATCGAGACCGGCCTCGGCGGAAGACTGGATGCGACGGTGCTGTGCGCTCCCGTCGTCACCGCCATCACGTCGATCTCGTTCGATCACATGGAGTACCTCGGCAACACGCTGCCGCTCATCGCGCAGGAGAAGGCCGGCATCGTGAAGCATGGCGTGCCGCTGATCGTGGCGCGCCAGCCGCCCGAGGTGTTGCAGGTGTTCGAGCGCGCCGCCGCTGGCGCTGGCGTTCCCCTCATCGTCGAAGGCCGCGACGTCGAGCTCGTCGGCGACACCTTTCGGGGCCGAAGCCGAACGATCGGCGGCCTGACGGTTCCGCTCCCGGGCGCGCACCAGCTTCAGAACGCAGGCCTCGCGCTGGGCTGTCTCGAGCTGTTGTCCGAGCGGCAGGGCTTTTCTCTCTCGGACGACGAGCTGCGCGCGGGCCTCTCGTCGACGCAGTGGCCTGGTCGCCTTCAGGAGATCGACGGTTCGCCCCCGATTCTGCTCGATGGAGCGCACAACCCATCGGGCGTCGAGGTGCTGGTCGATGCGCTCGATCGCCTCTACGCCGATCGGCCAATTCACCTCGTCTTCGGTGTCTTCGCCGACAAGGACTCCGAACCGATGATGCGGCGGCTGTTCCCGCGTGTGGCCTCGGTGCACCT
Organism: Myxococcaceae bacterium; assembly: GCA_040275325.1. GTDB lineage: Bacteria > Myxococcota > Myxococcia > Myxococcales > Myxococcaceae > Xiheimicrobium. Next base: position 3,429 of record JBEOKA010000366.1, read on the forward strand.
CGCGCCGCTGCACAGCTCGCGTTCGCGCGACCCGAAGACGTACGAAGCGCTCGGCCGCACGCTGTGCTCGAAGGTGACGGTGACGGAGTCGGTGCCAGCCGCCCTGGACGCCGCGGTGAGCGAGGGTGAGCTCGTGCTGGTCGCAGGCTCGCTTCACCTCGTGGGCGAAGCGCTCTCGGCGCTGAACTCGGACTTCACCCGGTTGCTGGCTGCGCTCGACGCCTTCACGCCCGGCGACGACCCAGATGAGACGATGCGCGCGCTGAGTCAGACCGTGTCGCGTGGGCGGCCCGGGCTCGATGCCGTGCGTTTCCGCCGCGCCGTCTTCGCGCTGCTCGAGCGGTTCCCGGACGCCGAGTTCGGTACGCCCGGAGCGCTCATTCACGAGGTCGAACGCCGGCCCGGCTTCGAAGCCGATCTCGAGGCCTCGCTCTCGCGTCAGCCCACCTTTCTCACCGTGTCGATGGTGAACCGGTTGATGAACCTGACCGAGGCGCCAGCGGCCCTGCTGCGGTGGTCGAGGGTGCTCGAGGGCGTCACCGTGCACCCGCGCGCGTCCGACTGGGTTCAGAAGGCCGCCCGCCGCTACCTCGAGCATCAGCGCGCCCGTTGACACGTGAACGTCGGCGGTTACCTTGGCCGCGCCATGAGCGACGTGCATCCCGACGAAGGCGCTGAATCCACCACCGTGAAGATCAACGACAAGCGGCGGTTCCGCGAAGACGGCCAGCCCGTCGAGCCGCAGGTCGAGGTGAAGATCGATCCCGAAGTGGCGCGGCTGTCGTCCGAGCTCGAGGCTGCCCACAAGCGCATCGACACGCTCGCGCGAGGGCTGCAGAGCTCTGAGAGTGATCGCGAAGCCTTCAAGCAGCGCATGACCCGCGAGCGTGATCAGCTGCTCGATCTCGAGAAGGGCAAGGTCGCCCTCGTGCTGCTCGAGGCCATCGACGATCTCGAGCTGTGCCTCTCTGGCGCCGACGAGTCGGCCCTGTCGAAGGGTGTGAAGCTGATTCGCGATGGCCTCATCAAGAAGGCCGAAGAGTTCGGGCTCGAGCGCGTCGAGCTCAAGGGCACCAGCTACGATCCCAACCTCGCCGAGGCCTCCGACATGGAGCTCACGCCGAACGAGGCCGAAGACGGTCGCGTGGTGTCGGTGCTCAAGGCCGCCTGGAAGCTCAAGGGCCGAGTCCTTCGGGCGGGCCGCGTGAAGGTCGCCAAGTACGTGCAGCCTGCGCAGGCGTGACGCTGAGCGGTTTCTCGGGTTGAGTCCCGGGCGTGCGTCTGTTCCTGCTGCTCCTGTTGCTCCCAGCCAGCGCCTTCGCCGATGACGTCGCCGATTGGGCGCGCGCGAAGCTGCATGCGCAGAAGGAGGGCCTGACGCCCACCCACGCGCCAGGTGAAGAGCCCGCCGATCCCTCTCCGGTCGTGTGGCGCGAGCGCACCATCATTCCGTTCTGGAAGGAGAAGCTGCCAGGCGGGCCTTCGATGGTGCCGTCGTTCACGCCGCCCACGTCGCTCGCGCCGCTCGTTCGATCCGTGCGCGCCGGTGTCGTGAACATCTCGGCGAAGACCGGCCCCACGTCGAAGGGCATGGGCTCGGGCTTCGTGATCACCTCTGACGGCCTCGTCGTCACCAACAACCACGTCATCGAGCGCGCGGAGTCGATCGTCGTGCGCCTCGCCGACGGCAAGAGCCTCGACGCGAAGGTGATCGGCCGCGACCCCGAGACCGATCTCGCGCTGCTGCGGCTCACGGGCGCAACCGAGCTTCCCGTCGTCACGCTGGGCGACTCCGATGAGCTCGAGGTCGGCGACTGGGTCGTGGCGATCGGGAATCCGTTCGGGCTCGACACGTCGGTGACGCACGGCCTCATCTCGGCGCGCGAACGGGTGATCGGCGTCGGCCCCTTCGACGACTTCATTCAGACGAACGCGCTCATCAACCCGGGCAACTCGGGTGGCCCGCTCTTCGACATGAAGGGCCACGTGATCGGCGTCACCACCGCGATCATGAACCAGGGCCAGGGCATCGGCTTCGCGGTGCCGGTGAACCTCGTGAAGGAGCTGCTCCCGAACCTTCGCGACAACGGAACGCCCGTGCGTGGCTGGCTGGGCGTGACGGTGAGCGAGGTGAAGGACTCGGCGCCGGGCGAGGCGGTGATCGTCGATGTCTCGCCCGAGTCTCCAGCCGCGCGGGCGGGCCTGCAGGCGGGCGATCGCCTCGTCTCGGTGAATGGAAAGCCGGTCGACCGCTATCAGCAGCTGCTGCGGCGCATCGCGATTCAGGGGCCGGGCGTGGTGGTGAAGCTCGGCGTCGTGCGGAACAAGAAGGTGATCAACGCCTCGGCGCTGTTGTCGACACGACCCTCTGCGGGGCCGACGAAGACGATGCTCTCGGGTGGCCGCATCGACTCGCTGGGGCTCGTGCTGGGTGAGCTGGAGCCGTCGGAGGGGCAGGGCGTTCGTGTCGAGGCAGTCGCTCCTTCCAGCGTGGCCGAACTGGGTGGCATGGCGGTGGGCGACGTGATCGTCGAGGTGAACCGCACGAAGGTGACGTCGCTTCGTCAGCTGCAGGAGTTGGTGTCGTTGACGCCCGCTGCCGAGCCCGTGCTGCTCAAATTCACGCGCGGAGACGTGTCGCGCTACCTCGCCCTCAAGCGGCGGACGAGCTGACATGCGCGCCGAAGACGTCGAGCTGCAACTCGCCGAGCCGCGACCGACCGCTTTCACCTCAGAGGGTTGGTACTTCGAGCTGAAGTTCGACGGCTTTCGGCTGCTCGCCGAGCGGGTCGGGAAGAAGGTTCGACTGGTGCTGCGTCGCGGCCGTGAGGCGACCGAGCTCTTCCCAGAGATCGTGACGGCCCTCGAAGCGCTCCCAGGCCCGGACTTCATCATCGACGGCGAGCTCGTCATTCAGAACGAGCACGGGCACCCGATCTTCCAGCGGCTGCTCAAGCGGTCGACCCTCGCGCACAAGAAGGACATCATCGCGGGCTCGCTGACGGATCCTGCCGTGTTCTTCGCGTTCGATCTGTTGATGCTCGATGGGCACGACACGCGCGCGCTTCCGCTCAAGCAGCGCAAGGAGCTGCTCTTCGGCCTCGTGCCCAAGGTGAACGACGCGCGGGTGATTCCGGTCGAGCATGTCGAGACGCAAGGCGAGGCCCTGCTCGAGGTCGTCAAGCAGAAGGGGCTCGAGGGCGTGATGGCGAAGCGGGCCGACGCTCCGTACGAGGGCGGCCGGTCGACCAGGTGGCTGAAGATCGCGCTCACCACCATCGGCGACTTCGCGGTGACGGGCTTCGCCGATGACGACGGCGCGCTGTCGCTCTCGACGTGGGATGGAGAGCGCTGGCTGTACGCGGGCAAGGTCGGCGCTGGCTACAACCCGAAGGTCGCCGCGCCCGTGCGCAAAGAGCTCGACGCGAACGTGGTGAAGAACCCTGTGTGTCTCGGCGACGTGCCGCTCGACCCTGAGATGGTCTGGGTGAACCCGACGATGGTGGTCGAGGTCCGCTACAAGTCGTGGCCCGAGAATCTGTCGCTGCGTGAGCCGGTGTTCCTCCGCTTCCGGCCCGACAAGAAGCCTGAGGAGTGTCCGACGCCTCCTGAGAAGCGGCTCCCTGAAGAGGTGACGGCCGAGCCAGTCGCCGGTGTCACGCTCTCGAACCCGACGAAGATCTACTTCCCGAAGGAGAGCATCTCGAAGGGCGAGGTCTTCAGCTGGTACCACGACGTCGCGCCCTTCATGTTGCCGTACCTGAAGGACCGGCCGCTGATGCTGACGCGCTACCCCGATGGCATCGGCGGGAAGTCGTTCTTTCAGAAGGCGAAGCCCCAGAAGGCGCCCGACTTCGTGCGAACGGTGCGCACCTACAGCGAAGAGATGAACCGCGAGGTGGATCAGATCGTCTGTGACGATCTGCAGACGCTCGAGTGGTGCTCGAACCTGGGCTCGTTGCCGATTCACATTCCGACGACGCGCGTGTCAGCCCTCGGCCGGCCTGACTGGTGCGTGATCGACTTCGATCCGAAAGAGGCTCCGTTTTCGTCGGTGATCACGTTGGCGAACGAGCTGCGTCGCATCACCGAGAATGCAGGGCTGCCGGCGTACGTGAAGACGAGCGGCGCGAGCGGGCTGCACGTGTTCATTCCGCTCGGAGGTCAGCTCGATCACGACGGGGCGCGGCAGTTGGCCGAGGTGCTCGCGACGTTGATGATCCAGAAGCACCCGACGCTGGGGACGATGGAGCGCGTCGTGCCGAAGCGGCAAGGCCGCGTCTATCTGGATGTCATTCAGAACGCGCCGGTGAAGGTGGTGGCGGCTCCGTTCTGCGTGCGCGCGAAAGACGGGGCGCCGGTGTCGATGCCGATTCCGTGGAGCGAGGTCGGTGAAGGGCTCACGCCGACGAAGTTCACGATTCGCAACGGGCGGGCGTGGCTCGAGAAGCACGGTGATTCGATGAAGCCGGTGTTGACCGAGAAGCCCGATCTCGCGAGCGCGTTCGCGAAGCTGATGGGTGGGTGAGCTACGAGCCTGACTGCGCGCGGTACTGATCGAGATCGCGATACAGCTCAGAGATGGCGATCTTCACGCCCACCGAGGTGAACTCGATCGTCGAGCCCGCGCCGTAGTCCTGAATGACGAACTGCCCGTCGGCGTTCCTGCGGTGCACTTCGATGGCCTGCTTCTTCTGCGAGATGAAGACGATCTCTTTCACGCTCGGGAAGGCGCGGTACTCGAAGTTCTTGGTGCCGCGGTCGTACGCTTCGGTCGAATCGCTCAGCACTTCGATCACCAGCACGGGGTTCGCGATCGCGAGCGCATCATCTGGAGCCCTGATGACCGATCCGCAGACCACGGACGCGTCGGGGTAGCAGCTGAAGTCAGCGCTCGCGTTCCGCAGCCGCATGTTCGACTCGAATACGACGCAGGGCCTGCCGCGGAGCGCCGTTCGAAGTTCCCCGACCGAAGCAGCCGAAAGAAGCGAGTGCTCGGGCGTGCCTCCCGACATCGCGAAAACCTCTCCGCGAATGAAGTCGTGCCTCTCTCGGGCCTTGTCCTCGTCGGCGAGGTACTCGGCATAGGTCTGTTTCAGCTGGGCGGCCGCCGTCATCACGGCTGAGAATAGCAGACGGGGAAGGCTGCTTCCCTCTCGAGGAATGGAGCGATGTGCGGCTGCTCCTCTTTCTCTCTCTGGCCTTCTCCTTGCGCGCTTCGGCCCAATGCGATGCTCGCAAGTGGCGAACTTTGCTGGGAACCGCCAGCGGATACCCCGCGACCGCGAAGTCGACTGACGAGGCCCTCGCCAGCCCGAAGTTCGTCAACCGCTTCGCGTCCTTCATCAACTCGCGCTTCAACCCCGAGCCCGGCAGAAACCACGGCGCCGACGCCAGCTACTACGTCGCTGCTCACGTGCTCTCGAACGATCTGCCCTGGCGAGACACGTTCGTCGGCCGCTTCAACGTGCCCAACAAGGACTACCCCGTCGTGCAGAGCGACCCGAACGGGCTCGGCTACTTCACGAGCGAGGGCTGGCTGTTGCGCTACGCCGGGAACGAGAGAGACGGCTGGCTGATCGTCGCCGCCAACCGCATTCTGCAGAACACCATCGGCAGCGTGCGCGTGGCCGCGGCCAACAACTCCGACGCCAACATTCCCAACGACGCCGAGGGCCGCCGTGCTCCGGCCTGCTCTGGCTGTCACTACCAGGGCCCGTACGCGCTCGACTTCGTGGCCCGCGTGCTCCCGAAGAAGCAGGTGCTGAACGGAAAGGTCAGCTTCGTCGCGCCTGCAAACGGTCCGCAGCCGGTGCTCAACCGTCAGCTGTCGAACACGCGCGAACTCGTCGAGACGCTCGTCACGAGTGATGCGTTCAACTTCTGGTCCTGCCGGCTCGCCTTCGAGTTCGTCTACGGCCGGGCCGAGTACGCCTGTGAAGCGCCGCTCTTCGATCGGTGCGTCGACGCGTTCTCCGCCACCGGGAAGATCCAGGCGGCCGTGAAGGTGCTCGTCGACGACTCTGGCTTCTGTGGAGGCGAGTGACATGCGTGCCGGGCTCCTCTTCGTCCTCTTCACCGCCTGCGCCGGCGAGATCGTCGGAGGTACAGCATCACCTCGAGACGTGGTGACTCCCATCTCCGAGCCCGAGCCGGTGGTGCGGCTGCCAGCTGCCGTCGAGTGCAACGGAGCGTCGACGGGCCGCAGCTATCAGGGCTTCGCAGGGGAAGCGCTCGACGCCGATCGACTTCCGCTCGCCGCTGGCCAGGATCTCGCGCGGGTTCGCGACGGCAGCGACCTCGGCTCCTTCTTCGAGTCGCGCGGCATTCCCGGCGCCCGCGTCGACAACAGCATCGTGCAGACCTTCGGCGTGGTGCCCGAGCACTGGTTCGCGAACCCGCAGGCTAGCTTCGCCTCCGTCTACGCCGCCTACGCGATGGCCTTTCAGGGCTGTCTGCAGAAGATGAAGAACCCTGCCAACTACCATCCGTTCGGCCACGCCGACTTCGCCGCTCCAGCGAACGCGACGAGCGGCCCGCGAGGCTGTCAGACGATCGCCAGGCTGCTGTGGAAGCGCGAGATGAACACCGAAGAGCTCGCCGGCTGCGTCGACTACACGCTCGAGGTGCAGTCGCTCGAGTCCGAGGTGAAGCGCCAATGGGCGTCGGTCTGCGCCTCGGTCGCTGGTGCTGCCCCCTTCTTGATCTACTGAGGACTGCCCCGATGACGCTCTCGCGCCGCACGCTCTTCCAGGCTGGCCTCTCGGTCGCAGGCGCTTCGTTGCTCCCCGTGCGTGCCCATGCGCAGACCAGCGAGACGCGCACCATCGTCATCGTCAACCTGCCAGGCGGGCTGCACTCCCTCGGTGCGCAGGCCGACTGTTTCGTGCCGAAGAACGCCTTCACCTGCACGGCCACCAACAGCCGCGACCTCGGCCACGGCGTGGTGATCGATCGCGCCACCTTTGGCCAGCTCGACGACAGCACCCTCAACCGCATGTGCAACCTGGGCGTGTGGCACGGCATCTCGGCGCACGATCTCGCGCAGCACGCGCTCTTCATCGACGGCCGCAAGAGAAGCTACCCGCTGCAACTCGCGAACTCGATGGGCGGCCAGGCGCCGGTGGCGTGTGCGCTGCTCGGCAATGGCCTGGCGGGTCTTCACGAACCGATCGGTGGCGCGAGCGTGCAGAAGCTCTCCGACGCCGGTGGCATTCTGGCTGCGCTTGGCGCCTCTCCAGGAGGCGAGCTCGTGCCCGATCGCCGTACTGCGCTCGCAGGGCTGCGCGCCTCGGTGCGCATGTCGGCGCCCACGCTCACGAAGAACCAGCGGTCGCTCGCTTCGATGACGAGCGGGCTCACGGGCGTCGTGCGGGCCCTGTCGACGCCTCCGGTGGCCGTCGACTGGAGCACCATTGCCCAGGCCTACGGACTTGCGCCGACGACGACCCTCGTCACCGGTTTTGCGAGCCAGTTCGCCACTGCCGAGCTGCTCATTCACGCGGGGACGAGCGTGATCATCGTCAGCGCCGGCGGGCCAGGTTGTTCGCTCGGCTGGGACACCCACGCAGACGCCGATGGTTCGTGTGCTCGCGCGGGCTTCAACGACGTTCTGCTGCCCTCGCTGAAGACGTTTCTGCGGCGAACGCTCGAGCTGCCAGGCCACGACGTCGTCACGGCGCTCGTTGGAGACTTCACCCGCGCGATTGGTGGCGAGCACGCGTCGATGCTGGTGGCGAGCGCGTGGGGCAAACACCTTCGGCCGGGCTCGACCGGACGGTTCGACATCGTGGGTGGCTACGACGCCTATGTGCCGAAGGACGGCCAGCGCCACGGGGTGCCGCAGCTGTGGTCGTTTCTGGGAGCCGCAGCTGGCGTGACGCAGACGCCGTTCGGCGCCAACCCGCACCCGTTCGTCTGAGGTGGCTCAGCGGCCCTGGGCCACACGCCGCACGACGACGCCGGCCATCTGCATGCCGAACACGCTCGTCACGAAGGCCACCGAGCCATCAATCTGATTCCGGTGCTCGCAGCTGTGAAACTCATTCTCGCCCTGCGGGCACACGCACATGAACCCGCCGTGCGCCTCGTCGTAGTGCACCGACTGGGGATCGCGCCGCGGCTCGATCGAGAACACCGCCGTGATGCCCGTCGGCTTCGACGTGTCATGCCCGTACTTGCGCTTGAGCAGCTTGCGAATGTCCTTCGCGAACGGGTCCATGTGCGTCTCGCAGAGATCCTCCACGCGAATCGCCGTCGGGTCGAGCCGGCCGGCTGCGCCCATCGAGCTCACCACCGGGTACCCGCGCGCCAGACAGTTGTGCAACAGGTTCAGCTTGGCCTTCACGTTGTCGATCGCGTCGATCACGAAGTCATACGGTCCGGCGAGCAGCTGATCGGCCTGCTCTTCACGGTAGAAGTCGACGATGGGCGTCACCTGCACGTCGGGGTTGATCGTCTTGCACCGCGCCGCCATCAGCTCGGCCTTCGCCTTGCCGACAGTGCTCGTCGTCGCGTGCAGCTGCCGGTTCGAGTTCGTCACGCACACGATATCGCAGTCGACGACGGTCCGCTTGCCGACGCCGCTGCGAACGAGGCCTTCGACCGCGTAGCTGCCGACGCCACCGAGTCCGAAGACGATCACGTGCGCCTGCTCGAGGCGCTTCATCGCCGAGTCACCCAGCAACCGGCCGGTGCGATCGAACCGCCGGTGCAGCCGCCACGGCTTCTCAGGCGGGGGAACGACGGGCAGCTCAGCGGGGGCGGGGGACGACGTCGGCTCCATGCGGGGCTGTTTGCACGAGTCAGCGGCCTTCATGCAACCCGTCCGGGCGGTGTGGAAACCTGAGCGCCAGCCGAGAGCCCGAGGTAGGCAACCGCGCCATGGAATCGCGCCGGCCTTTCGTCACGATGATCCTGGTCGGCATGAATGTGGCCGTCTTCGGGGCGATGGTGCTGGGCGGCATTTCGGCGACCGATCCCGATGTCGATCAACTGCTCGCGATCGGCGCCAACCGGGGCACGTTGGTCGTTTTCCAGCACCAGTGGTGGAGGACGTTCACGAACATCTTCATTCACATCGGGGTGCTGCAC
>JBEOKA010000367.1:0-4006 GCA_040275325.1 Myxococcaceae bacterium
GTACCGTTGCCCGCTGCATCGACCGCTGGCCCTTCGAGCGCCTGCACCCACTGCGCGATGGCGTAGTCAGACATGCTGACCTGGTTGCGGCGCTGCCACTCCTCGAGCGCTTCAGCGCAGACGACGCCGTCATAGAAGCGGTGCTCGAGCCGCCGCTCCATCATCTTGCGCACCAGCGCGTCGAGGTCGGCAGGCACCGCGCGGTTCACGTCCATCGGGCCCGGCGTTGGCGTCTCACCGAGCACGAGCTGGCGAAACACGTCGAGGTGGTCGGCGTCACCGTACAGCCTGCGCCCCGTCAGCAGCTCGAACAGCACCACGCCGAGCGAGAACACGTCTGACGCGGCGACGGCGTTGCCCAGCGCCTGCTCGGGCGCCATGTAGTGCGGCTTGCCGCGCACCAGGCCCACCGCCGTCGTCGTCACCCGGCCGACGGCGCGCGCGATGCCGAAGTCGAGCACCTTCACGAGGCCTTCACGGGTGACGAAGATGTTCTGCGGCGACACGTCGCGGTGCACCACCAGCAGCGGCCTGCCGTCGGGCCCCAGCTTGCGATGCGCCGAGCCCAACCCCTGCGCGCACCGCAGCGCGATGGCCACCGCCAGCTTCGGAGGCAGCGCCTCGCCGCGCAGCGTCACCTTACGCACGAGCGCAGCCAGCGTGTCGCCGACGAGCGCCTCCATCACCAGGTACGGCGTGCCCTCGAACTCGTCGAACTCGAAGACCTGCACGATGTTGGGGTGGTTGAGCTGCGAGGCCACCTTCGCCTCGTCGAAGAACAGCTGCTCGAACTCCGAGGTCATCAGCCCCTCGGTGAGGATTCGTTTGATGACGACCGCGCGCGCGAAGTCGCGAGGGCCGGGCTGCTGCGCGAGCCAGATTTCGGCCATGCCTCCGCGGGCGATGACCTTCTGGAGCACGTAGCGACCGACCTGGAGCCCGGCCGCCCAGCTCTTCTCACCACCACTGGTCATTCGTGCCCCAACCGTATTCCCTGCGACGTTCAGCGCGAAGAACCGAGCGCGGGGCGTGTGGGTGTCAGGCGCAGGTGACTCAGCCCTTCAGCGTGGCCATCGCGCGCTTCATGTTGTGGCGGGCCAGCAGCAACGTGAGGCTGACGAAGTCGACCGGCTTCGGCACGTGCGCATCACCACCGACTGCCTCCATCTGCTCGGGCGAGTGCAGGTTGCCGTACGCCGTGACGAAGAAGATGGGGCACTCGAGCGGCGTGAGGCCCTGCGCGAACGCGGGGAGCGCGCCCGTCGCCTTGCCACGGAACAGCTGCGTCAGCGCCAGGCCATCGAGCGCGCTGCCCTGCAGCTGCACGTCCATCAACACGGCGTACAGCTGCGGGCCGTGCTGGCGCACCAGCGCGCAGGCCTCTTCATCGGTGCGCGCCCAGAGCAGCTTGAACTTCTTTCGCAGCCGCAGCTCGGTCACCTCCCAGTTCGAGGGCTCGTCTTCGACGTACAGCACCAGGTTGGTGGGAGCGGGCTGGTCGGACGGCGCGCCTTCGTCGATGCGTTTCATGAGGTCCTCTGTGGCTGCGCGCGGGCGAGCAGACTGCTGGCGACGCGGAGCAGCTCTCCGGGCTGCCAGGGCTTGGCGATGAAGGTGGCGCCGAGCGCTTCGGCGGCGAGCTGGTTGTCGGGGTACGCGCTCGAGACGAGCACGGGCAGCGTGGCGAGCTGCGGGTCTTTCTTGAGGTCTCGCAGCAGCTCGAGGCCGCTCACCCTGGGCATCATCACGTCGAGAATGAGCAGGGCCGGCCGCGACGCGCGCAGCCGCTCGAGAGCCAGCCGCGGGTCGGTCACGGCGATGACACGACAGCCCAGCGGCCGCAGCGCCACCGACGTCGTGTCGACGGCGATGCTCTCGTCATCCACCACCACGACGACCTGCGCGTCAGAGACCTCGGCCTGCTCGACGGTGGGCGCGACCAGGGGCAGCTCGACGGTGAAGGTGCTGCCCTGCCCGAGCGCGCTCTCGACCTTCAGCGCGCCGCCGTGCATCGCCACCAGCCGCTTCGAGATGGCCAGGCCCAGCCCGCTGCCGCCGAAGCGCCGCGTGTTGCTGCCTTCCACCTGCCGGAAGCCCTCGAAGATGAGCACCTGGTGCTCGGGAGAGATGCCGATGCCGTGGTCGCGCACCGAGATGGTGACGCGCTCCCCCGTCGCCGACGCGCGCACGGTGACGGTGCCCTTGCCGTCGCTGAACTTGATGGCGTTGCCGACGAGGTTGATGAGCACCTGGCTCAGCTTCACGCGGTCGGCGTCGAGCGTCGCGTCAGAGCCCGTCACCTCGAGCGTCACGCCCGCCCGCGTGGCCACCGGCGCCATCGACAGCGTGAGGTCGTCGAGCAGCGTCGAGAGCGCGACCTTCTCGCGGTGCAGCACCACCCGACCCGCCTCGAGCTTCGAGTAGTCGAGAATGTCGTTCACCACCGCGAGCAGGTGCGTGCCGCTGCGCACGATGGACTTGAGCAGGCGTGAGGTCTCTTCGGGGCCCAGCTCCATCTTCAGCGTCTGCTCGAGAACCAGCTTCTGCTGCTGACACGAGGGGCACGCGCTCTGCTCGACGGCCTCATCGGCCTCGAGCTCGAACAACGCACCACACGCGCTGCAGCGGGCGCGGCGCACCTCGTGAATCTGCTCGAGCAGCCCCTGGGGAATGTTGATGATGGCGTTGAGCGGCGTGCGCAGCTCGTGCGAGGTGTTCGCGAGGAACTCGCTCTTGATGCGCGAGCCCTCTTCGGCCTTCACGAGCGCCGCCGAGAGTTCCTCCGCGCGCAGCTGGAGCGAGTTCGAGAGCCGGGTGTTCTCACGCGCGAGCTCGACGAACTCACCCACCACCACGGCGCCCGACATGGCCGCGAGGTTCGCGATGGCGAAGGTGAAGAGGCGCGGCGCGTAGAGCAGGTCGAGGTCGCCGAGCAGGTCGCTGATGCCCGAGCCCGCCACGATGAAGGTCGCCACCACGACGAAGGGGCCGAACAGCGTCTTGCCCTTCACCACGTCGCGCACCGCGAGCCCGAGGCTGTACAGCACCATGACGAACAGCCAGTTGATGTACACGCGGTAGACGACGTGCAGGCCCGAGAGGCTCAAGGCCACCGCGAGGCCCGAGATGACGCGGTTCGCGTGGCGGAACCAGGTCACCCGCGACAGGTAGTACGCCTCGATGAACTCGACGATGCCCAGGCCGAGCAGGTGCACCGAGATGACGATGAGCATCACCTGCGCGCGTCCGCCCAGCGCCGAGATGGCGAAGCCGCTCTTGCCGAGCAGGTAGCCCACCGCCGCGGCGAGGAGCACCAGCGTGCTGCGGTAGAGGTCTTTGTTCGCGCGCCCCGCCTGCAACACCCACAGCGCCACCAGCAGCACGCCGAGGAAGCCGATGACGAGCAGTGAGCCGTGCTCGAGCACCGAGCGCAGCTGTTGCTCGTGAAAGCTCCAGGGGCCGAGCACGTCGTGACGCCCGAAGAGCAGCCGTGGGTCGGTGATGCCGTCACGGCCTCCCGAGACGCCGTGCACCTCGAGGGTGAGCACGTTCTGGTCGGCTCTCACGAGACGCGCCGGCACGAAGAAGGTCTCGGCGCCGGCCTCGAGCCCGATGAACTTGCGCGAAGGCTCTCCTTTGAGGCCGATGGGCTCACCGTTGAAGAAGAGCCGAACGGTGGCGCCGCGCACGCTGCCCACCACGAACGACGCGTCGTGGCCGACCATGTCTGGCAACGGCGTGAAAACGCGGCGCACGAAGACGCGCCCGCCAGCGAGGCCCTGCGGCGTGAAGCCTCCTGGCAGCCGCAGCGGACTCCAACCCGGACCGTCGCTGAACGGGTCGAAGCCGTCGGTGGCGACGTGGCCGCTCCACTCACCGACGAGCGGCATCACGGCGCCAGTCGCCGCTTGTGGCAGCGCGTACGCCGAGAAGACGAGCAGCAGCGGCAGCACCGGCAACGACGCGAGCAGCCACACCGTCGCGGGTCGATTCGGCCTGGGCCCGA